>NZ_JBCAUP010000003.1:0-6989 GCF_038433355.1 Brucella cytisi | reverse complement strand
CGCGAATTGCGACGCTCATACTGTCGGCGAGCGGTTTCAGTCCAGGCCATCGTGATCTCCATCGTATGTCAGAAATCCGATTGAATCATAACCTGCGGAAATCGCTCAACCCTTTTTGGAACAGGCTCTGAGAGCGGTTACTCAACTCCTCGTGCCTGCGGCCGGGAGGGTTATTTTGTCACTGTCCGCTATTTTTGCGCCTACGCGAGTTCGTGATTACTGCATCCTCGTTGCAATGAGAATCGCGAGCTTCAATGCTCCCTTTGGAGCAATAATTTATCATGACATCTGACGGAGGACACAGAATTGACCCTTGGTAGCATAGTCGAAGCATTTATCGGCAGTCTATTCGGTGCTAAACAGCCGGCCACCAAGGATGAGAGGAAGCTCTATCGTATTCTGACCGTTTGTGTGGTTCTATTTCTGACCATGCTCGTCGCATTCTCATTAAAAGACGACGATACAACTGCACAACGTCATTGTAGTATAAACTCCTGGCCGGATGAAACTACCGCAGAATGTGTCGAACGCTTTGAAAAGTACGCTGCCCGATTTACCGAAATCGGAAATGTTGATAAGACCAGTTTCGCAACCTGTTCGGCTAAATACAAGGATGATCTCGAATCTGTTTGGGATTGCGTCAGACTCAAAGATGGTCGCAGCCTGACCGATGTCTATCGGAAACCTGGAGAAGGCGACTGATCCCATTGCGCGTCATGCCACTTCTGACCAATCAATCGCACGGCGGCTCATTGAACCAGCACAAGGCAATGATCGTTCCGATAGGCGGCATGCCCCACCGTGCGGTGTGCAAGTTTGACTAATTGTTCCAATAGAGGGATAAAGAACTATATGGCGCGGCTATGATCATTTTAAACCATAGAAACGGTTGCATTAAGGATCTTCGAGCGGCCCATAAGATGCACGCTTTGGCCGTGAACAGTGTTGTTTCCGCACCTATGAGCGTTGACGTAGCGCTGCCGTCAACGAGCGTTCAAGATCGTCTGCCGTGACTGGTTTACCATCCACACTCAATTCCTTTGTCTGACGTGCGATCTCCAGCAGCGCGCTTTCTTGTCCATTGGGATATAGTCGAAGTGCAATAACTAGCCTATCCGCCTCCGCTTCGAGCGATAACATATCCCATGATGGCCACGGTGTTAGATCGAACAGAGTTTGGCCGTTTTCACCGTTGATGGCTTTGGGTGTATATCGCCAATGGCTCATTCGTCCCTCGGTTAGATGAACCCAAATGATAATTTCATCATCCCAAAAAGATAGAGATTTTTTGTATTCGTCCTCTTCCATGCAGGTTACCCATATGCGAAAAGCCAATGCATTAATCTGGATACTCCATGTATGACAGTTCAGCGGGGGAACGCTATTATATCATACCGCAACACGGTTGGGGTAGCCGCAACGGTAGAGCTTTAACAGACAATCCGATGAGCTGAGGGAATGGGATCGGAGGCCGGCCGTGGACGAAATCCTAGCGCCGAGGTTGCGTCGCAGTCCCACGTCGACGCAGAGGGAAGAATAGTCGAAAAAGTCAGCGATGCTGATCCAATGGCAACATAGTGGCCTCTGGCTTCAGTATAACCCATTGAGAATCTTGAGGTCAAATTTTACCAGTTCCAGTTAAATTGCCTTTTTTGACACGATATTTGGAACTTGAGGATATCAAGATGCTCGCGCGGTGTGCAAGCTTGACTAATTATTCGAATAGAGGGAAAAAGAACTATCGAGAGCAAATCGATATTTCTTAACGGCCTCGGAAGTTACAGCTTCCGGGGTCGTTTCCGTTTGCGGTTCTGGTCACTTTCAACACCTTCTGCGTCAGTATCTATCGGGCCATAATTCTTGAGGAGTGGTGCCGAGTTTGTCCGCGATGGCATATTCGACACGCTCTGATCGACCGTGCCCCTGGCAAACCCTTGTGATTGCAACACTAGTAATGCCGAGTTCCTCGGCTATTTTGGTGAACGTTATACGTTTTGCACGCTGCATCGCCTCTTACCCCGCGTCCAGGTTGGGCCGGAGCTCATCGGTTATGACGTCTATATTTGTCGGCGTTACTTGCCACCGTGAGGAATTATCGTACTCGAAAGCCGCTTGGACTTTCCGCGATTGCCGGTTGAACTGGAAGAGCATCTTGATCATGCCCCTGTCATCGTCCTGCCGAAGCCACTGCCAGCAACTCCCGCCCGAACAGGTCGAGCTGGCGGCACAGGATGACGAACTGGCGAAACACCTTCCTGAAGGCCGAACGGTTGACCCGTCGAAAGGCCGCGATCGTGCGAAAGTCCGGCTTGAGATGCCGTAGCAGCCAGATTGCCTCAATGTTGCGATGCGTCTCGGCCTCCAACCGTCGACTGGAACGCACCCGGTTCAAATATCCATAAATATAGAGTTTTAGCATGTCGGCAGGATCGAACCCCGGCCGACCGGTATCTTTCACATCAATCCGCACAAAGCCCGCAGCCTTGAGATCGAGGCCATCCACAAAGGCCTCGATGAAGCGGACTGGGTTATCCGGCCCCACATAATCATCGACTGCTTCCGGCAGAAGCAGCAATTGTGAGCGGTCTGTTCCAGAAAGATGAGCCATGGAAAATCTTACCACAACCACCTATCATCTGGAATCGCCAAGGGAGTTTTGGCACAGTCTCCCTGAATTTAAATACGAAAATTTGTTAAATTAGACTTGTAAAATGATCCGAGAAAATCCGATGAAGGAAAGAAAACACGCAATGATCGCACGGCTTCTTGCAACAGCGCTCGCCGCGTTGGGGCTGTCCGGTCCCGCACCGGCTCAACCTCAATCCGAAAACATGAAACTGATGGGCGAAATTGCCCGTGTGCTGGCAAGTCATGAGGAAATGGCAGGAATTGATTGGATCGAAGTTTCTGTAGTTTTTTCGTTCGATGATGGGGAAGTGAGCAGTACATATGGGTATGCATACGATGCCTCCGGAAACTGGACGGCCATCAGTTTCAAACCCAGAGAAGTGCGGCCCCAGGTAAATGCATACCGCGAATGGCTTCGTCTGGAAGGCGACAAGGGCTTCATCAAGATGCTCTTCCAGTTCAACAGGGAAACACGGAAGGTCAAGGCTGAATTTGAATATGACAATGCTGACCGTTGGAAAATTACGCCGGAAAATGTCGATGCCATGATCGACGAGCTACGACCCGATCTAGACAAATGATGCGCAGTGCATGGGCATTCGGTCGATCGGCGCGTGGTCGGTACTCGCTGACCAAGCATTCTTGAACTGGTCACTGGTCGGCTCGCCACCACGAAATCTCGAAATCAGTTCAGCAGATTTGTCTCTGCCTGCTCGATCGGCCATCAAACAAAATTCCCTCCTTGTCGCAAAAATCCTGAAATCCGATACGCTGGCGGGTGCGGGTTCCGATTCCGTTTCAGGCATTAAGCCATGCGTTTAGATGAATGCTGGCAGCAGCAAAGTGACAATTTTGCAGTCCGGAGGATCAAATGGCTGATATTCTTCTTTACAATAATAATCCCCTGGCAGCGCCCGCCTTCCGGCAGTTGATCTTCATCAAAGAAACTCTCGATAATCCAGTGCTCCGATCGGCATTGGCGAAAACATACGCTCGCTTCGAGGCTCATTACGGCGAGAGCGCAAGTATAGCTGCCTATCATTTTGACAGGCATAAGGGCGACTTCAAATATATGAAGCCCGAATTGCTTGAAGCCGGTCGCGCGTTCTTCGATCGTGAAAAGAGCAAGTTCGGCGATGGCATGCGCCGCTATGGCATGCTGCCGAAGGAGTTTGACAATCCGGCACTGCCGTTTTTCTGTGTCGAGCAATATCGGGCTTTTACTCTTCTGGAAATGGCGATGCCGCCGGAGTCACAGACCAACGTGGCGTTCGCTGATGCCATCGTTGAGGAGATAAAAGACCTGCCGATCATTTGCGGGGTTATGGGTTTCGGCTTCTTTTTACCGCCCTATAAAAACAGTCTTGCCTTCATGCTTGGGCAAGCGTCACAATGCTATCGCGCTGCGATCGAGATTACACCCAAGATGGTCGATCAGGGTATTCAGCGGGAAGGGTCGTATTATCATTGGAAGCCTGCCGAAGAGCCGGGTATCGCCGATATCGGCTGGCGGACATTGGTTGGCAAAGATTTCCTGCCCCGCCTGCCTGCGCTCCCTGAAGAAACGTTCAAGGCCGCTGGCGTGACGGTCGATGAGTTTGCAAACTTCACCAGTTTTACTGCCGGATCGGCACCGATCTGGGGAGACATCAATGCTGGAGAGACAATCAAAGCCTACCAGGAGGTCGCGGCCTACCTGAAGCCGATCCGGTACCCGAAAAGTGGCGCGCATATCTCTTTCTTCCAAGGGGAGCATCCCGACCGGGTCGAAGCCTATCTTGCCAGGTATGAAAAATGAAGCCGCTTGCCGCCTTCGCTGCAACCTCGGCCTTCATCGACACGACCACGCCCGGCGGCCGCCTGGTCTTCCACCTGTCCGGGGCACTCGCGCAGTTTAAGCGCGATCTGATCCGGGAAAGAACCCGCGCCGGCCTTGGCCGCAGAGGAGCGAGGCTGGCGCGGCGGCAGGCAGGCGTTCCGCGCCTCCTCCTTGGTTCGAATCGGCAAGTCAGTCGCGTAAGTCGGACTTTCGCACACGACTTTTGCGACAGAATTTTCCTGAAAATTCAGTGCTGGCGATTTTGTCGCAAAAATCCGGGAGACTGTGCCAAAACTCCCTTGGCGATTCCAGATGATAGGTGGTTGTGGTAAGATTTTCCATGGCTCATCTTTCTGGAACAGACCGCTCACAATTGCTGCTTCTGCCGGAAGCAGTCGATGATTATGTGGGACCGGATAACCCACTCCGCTTCATCGAGGCCTTTGTGGATGGCCTCGATCTCAAGGCCGGGGGCTTTGTGCGGATTGATGCGAAAGATACCGGTCGGCCGGGGTTCGATCCTGCCGACATGCTAAAATTCTATATTTATGGATATTTGAACCGGGTGCGTTCCAGTCGACGGTTGGAGGCCGAGACGCATCGCAACATTGAGGCAATCTGGCTGCTACGTAACGGCCCGATTGCTACCGCCTGTTGAAGCAAGACCTCGTGACGTAAGACACGTCTTTAGCGACGTCATTAATGACGTGTCTTGAGATTGAGGTATACGATGAGGATGGAGATACTGGGCCACGAACGCCGACGTCGGTGGCGGACCGAAGAGAAGCTTGCGATAGTCAATTCGGTTGGGGTTGATGGGGCGACAGTCACAGAAGTTGCGCTATGTCACGATGTATCGCGGCAGCAGATTTATATGTGGCGTAGCGAGTTGAAGAGGAAGGGACTTCTGCCTCCCTCGCCGGAGCCCTTGTTTCTTCCCGTTGACATGACTGCCGCTCTGCCCGGCTCTGAGGCGAACAGTTCCGTCGATGCTTCATCCTCGATGGTTGAATTGCACTTGCGCTGCGGCCGTCGTCTTTGTTTTGGCAACCGAGTGGAAGGCGCAGTGCTGACGCGGCTCATCCGGGCGGTGGAACAGGCATGATTGGACCGGGCACCGGCGTACGGGTTTACCTTGCCTGCGGCGTCACAGATATGAGGAAGGGCATTGAGGGCCTTTCGATGTTGGCACAGGATGTCTTGCGTCAGAAGCCGACAGGTGGAGCTGTCTTCGCCTTTCGCGGGCGACGTGGCGATCGGGTGAAGCTGCTGTATTTTGATGGCCAGGGATTTTGCCTTTACTATAAAATTCTGCAGAAAGGCCGTTTCCCCTGGCCTTCAGCGGCCGATGGGACAGCTCGACTGACAGCAGCGCAACTGGCGATGCTATGGGAAGGAATAGACTGGAGACGTCCGGACTGGGGTGCTCCGCCGGCACGTGTCGGTTGATTTTATCTTACTGAAACTACTTGTTTTTATGGCGTTCTGTCCTGATTTATGCTAGTCAGGATCATGTCGAATGCGAGCTCAATTCTTCCTGATGATCCAGCCTTTCTGAAGGCGATGATCACCGCCTTGCAGGCGGAGAATGCGAAGATGTCGGCGGCGTTGAAAGCGCATGACCACCTGATCCAAGGTTTGAGGCTGCGCATTGCCCGGCTGAAGAAACAGGTCTTCGGCAAGTCTTCTGAAAAGATCGAGCGAGAAATTGCGCAACTGGAACTGGCGCTTGAGGATCTGTTGATTGCCAGTGCCGAACACGAGACCGCGCCCGTCGAAGAGCTTGAAAACGATACGGCTTGTGGCCCGGAGGAGACTTCACAGTCCCGGCCACTGCGTCGACGCCCGCGTGTGTCGGAAAATGCCGTTCGCGAACGCCGGGAACTGGATCCCGGTCATTGTTGTCCTGCCTGCGGCGGACAATTGCGCCTTGTCGGAGAGGATGTCAGCGAAATCCTCGATATGATCGCAGCGACGATGAAGGTCATCGAGATCGCCCGACCAAAGAAGTCGTGCCGTTGTTGCGAGAAGATGGTGCAGGTTCCTGCGCCCAGCCGCCCGATATCGGGCAGCATGGCTGGTGCCGGGCTTCTGGCCTATATCCTGGTCTCGAAGTTCGACGATCACCTGCCGCTCTATCGCCTCAACGAGATATTCGCGCGGATGGGTGCCGATATACCAGACAGCACACTGGTGGACTGGTGCGGTCGTGCCATGCAGGTGCTCCGTCCGCTGATCGAGCGTATTGAGAAGGAGATCATGAAGAGCGATGTCCTCCACGCTGACGATACGCCGATCCGGGTGCTGGATAGGTCGCTGCGCGACAAGGGACTGGGCAAAGGTGTGAAGAAGGGCAGGATCTGGACATATGTCCGCGATCAGCGTCCATGGGCAGGCGGCGCACCGCCGGGTGCGGTTTATTACTTCGCTCCCGACTGGAAGGAAGAACACGTCCATCATCTGCGAGAGGCGAGCGGCATCCTTCAGGCTGATGGCTATAAAGGCTATGCGAAGTTATATGAGCCGGGATCGGACGGGAAGC
>NZ_JBCAUP010000042.1:0-32299 GCF_038433355.1 Brucella cytisi | reverse complement strand
GCGGCTTTGATCAATTGACGGATGGTTGCCGACTTATGGCTGCCGAGATTGTCCATGACGACAATGTCGCCTGGCTTGAGCACCGGGACCAACTGCTGCTCGACATAGGCGCGGAAACACTGGCCGTTCATCGGTCCGTCGAAGACACAGGGTGCTGTAAGCTGATCGTTTCTCAAAGCGCCCAGGAATGTCAGCGTGCGCCAGTGGCCATGCGGTGCAAATGCCCGCAGTCGCTTGCCTTTTGGACCCCAGCCTCTGATCGGCGACATGTTGGTCTTGATCCAGGTCTCATCAATGAAGACCAGCCGTTCGGGATCAAGGTGATTTTGCAGGGTCTTCCAGCGCTGTCTTTTGCGAGCGACGTCGGCACGAGCTTGCTCAAGGGCGAATAGTGTTTTTTTTGAAGCGCAGCCCTTCACTGCGAATGAATTCCCAGATCGTATTGTGCGAGACGGAAATACCCCGCTCGGTCAACGCCGCCTTCAGGCCATGGAGTGTCAGGTGTGGGTTCTCGGCGAGCCGTTGCACAATGATATCACGATGCGGTTCGAGTATCCGCTTGCGGTGGCCGCCCATCTTGCCGGGATGAACCGATCCGGTCGCACGATGGCGCTGGGACCATTTTACGACTGAAGATGCGGCAATTTCAAACCGCGTCGCCACTGAACGAACGCTTTCGCCACTCAGCACGGCGGCAATAACGCGCTCTCGAAGATCATTCGATATCGGTGCGGTCATCCAACGCTGGCCTCCATCCAGCCAGCATCAGTGAATCAGAACAAAACTGATTTGGGAAGCGCATTCGATTCAGAGAAAAACGGAAACGCTCTAAGAGAACTACATGAGCACCGGAAGCGCAGAAAACCGCCATTTGCAGCAAAGCATGGCGGCTTTTGGGGCAGGCAATTAGAGCCCTTCAAACGGCGCGCATTCCGCCTCCGCAAAGAAGCGCCGCACTTCCGTGTTCCACGTCGCGTCAGGCACGAAAACGCGCAGCACGGCGGCACCTTCGCCGATATTCTGCTCAATCAGGATCGAACGGGCATCGGCTTGCGAACCATCCGAGCGCAGACTTGCCATGCCGATGGGATCGGCAAGGATCAGGTCGAGCTTGCGTTCGTTGGAAACGCTGTCGTTGAGGCTATAGAGATTGTCCCCGTTGGGCGCATAGATCGAGAGCGACCAATAAGGCACATTTGCCCCGGTCATGATGTGCACGGGACCATCGGCGAGATCGAAGCGGCAGGTGGCTTCCTGTACCAGCGGGTCGCTGTCGCTGACCGGGCCGGTCTTTTCGTCCAGCCTGTGGAAGCGATATGGCTCGCTTCCGGTTTCGATCCGCGACCAGGCGTTCTTGTCGGAATAGAAGGGAACGAGGAAAAGAACTGCGATATGCACGATCGCGGCACCGACGATGCCGAGGAGAACGAGGTGGAAAATTCTAGCCACGGCACGCCCCCCTGTTTGCACCCGGAACACGGGCGAGACCTGGCATCACCAGATCGGAGAGGCCGGAGGATGAAGCCGCAGGCGTATCATAGAGCGTCATGACAAGAACGAAATCGCCGCTTCCTTCCACTGGCAACCAGTTACCGGAAGCTGCATCGGGGCCGATGGTGATCGTGACGCTGCCGTCATCGTCATAAAGCACTTCGCGCGAATGCAGCGCTGCCTGCAGTCCTTCGCGCGGCGTGATCGGTTCGAGATCAGCCGAGGCGGAAAACACGGTCCAGAATCGGGCCGGTGGCGTCAAGCCGCTCAGGCGATAGGTGCAGCCGCGCCGGAGGGTGCGTCCGTTATTGTCGCTGCGCGCATAGAAGGGCAGGCCTTCAGCCGTTCCAAGCGCCAGATAGGCTTTGCGAGCAGCCCGAGCCTTAGAATAGGGGTCGGCATCGGGCGTGCCTGCCGCCGGATAGGCGCTCCAGACCCCGACACGAAGTTCTCCGAAACCCTCAAACCGGTCTAGAACCTTGTCGACGCTCCAGATGCCGCCGCCAAGCGCCAGCACAAGCACAATCGCCGTGTTGAATATCCTTTTGAACATCGCCCCTCAGAGTACCGATATTTTCGAGCGTTCGGCGATCTTAGGCAGAGGCGGAGCCGCAAGGAAGCGGTCATGCAGTTCTTTGATAACTTTTGTCGACATGGGCGAGAGTACGCGCGGCGGTGCTGGCATGGTTTCTTCCGACCTGGCATTTGCCACTTGCGGCTCGCTCTTCTTGGGCGGAGCGGGGAAAGGCGGAGTAACGCCGGGTATGGGCTTCAGCTCGATATTCTGGTGCGCATAGGCCATCATGCGCTGCCAGGCCATGGCTGGCAGGATGCCGCCGGTCAGGTCTTTCATCGGCGTGAAGTTATCATTGCCGAACCAGACGGCCGCTGTGAAATTGCCGGTGAAGCCGACGAACCATGCATCGCGATAATTCTGCGTCGTGCCGGTCTTGCCGCCCACCCGCGTTATTGGCAATGCTGCCCGGCGTCCGGTGCCGCGTTCGGGCACCTGCACCAGCATGGAATTCATCTCGAGTGCGGCTTTTTCCGACAGCGCCCTGTGCGGCTTCGGTGCATCGCGACCGAAGTCCCACAAAACCTTGCCTTCTGACGAAACGATCTGCGTAAACGCATGACGGTTACCGGCCATACCCGCATTTGGAAAAACGTTGAAACCTGTGGCTTGATCCATCACCGTCATTTCCGATGTGCCAAGCACCATGGTCTTGTGTGACGAGATCGGCGATTCCACGCCCATCGCCTTGGTCAGGGCTACGATGGGGGCTGTGGTCAGATAATCGCGCGCCAGTCGCACTGGCACACTGTTCAATGAGCGGACAAGTGCTGTCGTCAGGTCTACACGACCAGCAAAACTGCGGCCATAATTGCGCGGAGACCAGTTGCCCCAACTGATCGGGCCATCGGAAACAATGGTGCTGGGCGTCAGACCCTTTTCCATTGCCGCCGCATAGACGTAAGGCTTGAAGGACGAACCGGCTTGCCGCAGTGCCTTGGTAGCGCGGTTGAACTGACTTTCGCCATAGTCCCGCCCGCCAACCAGTGCACGGACAGAGCCGTCATTGGCAATAACGACGGTTGCCGCTTCCGAAACATTATAATCCTTGCCGAACTGGCGTAGATGGTATTCGAGCGATTCCTCAGCCGCCCTCTGCAGATTGCGATCGAGCGTTGTGCGCACGATCAATGTGTGCTGTGGAATATTGGCAGCGAACTTTTTGACTTCTTCGAAAGCCCAGTCGAGGAAATAGTCTGGACTTTCATTCTTGGCGCGGTCGATGACGCTTGCCGGATGACGACGTGCGACGGCCACTTGTCCGTCGCTTAGAAAACCGCTTTCAACCATGTTGGAAAGCACGACATTGGCACGCGCACGCGCTGCGGGCAGATTAACATGCGGCGCAAATTTAGCAGGGGCCTTGAAAAGGCCGGCCAGCATGGCGGCTTCTGCCAGCGAGACATCCTTCACGCTCTTGCCGAAATAGAATTCCGAAGCGGCTGCGATACCGAAGGTTCCGCCACCCATGTAAGCGCGGTCGAGGTAAAGCTGAAGGATTTCTTTTTTGCTGAGATTGCTTTCCAGCCAGAGCGCAAGGAAGGCTTCCTTGATCTTGCGCTCAAGAGTGCGTTCGTTGGACAGGAAAAGGTTCTTGGCAAGCTGCTGCGTGATGGTCGATCCGCCCTGAACCACGCCATTGGCGCGCATGTTCTGGCTGAGCGCACGGGATAGACCCCAGAAGTCAATACCGTAATGGTCGAAAAAGCGCCGGTCTTCGGTACCGAGCACGGCCTTTATGACGTGATCCGGCAATTCGTCGATCGGCACGGCCTGGCGATGCAAAATGCCGCGCTGGCCGATTTCGTTACCGTAACGATCAAGAAATGTGACGGCGTAATCGTCCTGCGCGCGCCAGTCTTTCTTTGTTTCCTCAAAGGCGGGTAGAGCCAGGACGAGCATCAGGACCGCACCAGCAACGCCGAGCGTAAATCCTTCATCGAGAACCTCGACGACGAAGCGCCGGAATCCGCGTACGCGAAAACGTCGTGAGAAAATGGTGATGCTTTCCCACCATTCACCCAGATTGTAGCGCAGGCTGTAAAGGGTTGAATCGATCCATGCGTCGAGTCCGATCAGGCGCGAAACCCTGAACGGTTTGCGCTTCTCGCTTCCGGAATCTTTTTCTGCCGCTTTACGCATAAACACTAACTTCGGCATGGTTGGTTTCGGAGACAGGCGGAATTTGCCGCTCCATCATAGCAGATAAATAAGCCACACCTCATGTGAAATGGTTAAAGCGTTCGCGGCTTTTTGCAATAAGGAATAAAATCCAATAATAGGAAAATAATCCTTGACTGCGTAACGCTGCTTTGCTAGGTTTCATATACAATCAAAGAGTTGTGACTAATCGCATTTACCCCTTCGACGCTTGCATACATCACCTTGAAAACCTGTGGAGGCTTTTCAGGATGATGTCTTTTGAGGCCACTGATCGAGGATACAGATTTTGCCCCAAAAAATCGCAATGAGGCATTGGACAATTTCGGTCTTCTTCTCGTCGGACAAAGAAAAGATGATCTGCGCCGCGTGGTAGGTGTGACAAAACTCCCGATTAAACTCATTGGGCGGAGTTCACTGAGGCAACGCGCTCGGGGCGTAGTTTTTCATAAACAGGAAAAATGCGATGCAGTTGGCATTTGGGCCTGCAACATGAAAGGAAGCCGTCATGACCATCCTTAACGATGCAGTATTTACCTCGGAGGTTACGTGGATCTGGTTCGCCAAGATGGCAGGTGCGATGGCAGGCTCTTTTATGTCGCTCGCTTATATGCCTCCGCGAGGAAAGCGAGAAGCTGCGATCCGTTTCGCAGTCGGCGTGATCTGTGGCATTGTTTTCGGTGGCGCCGCAGGCGTCAAGATTTCAGAAGTATTGGCTCTTGGGGGATTGCTGGGCCGGGAGGAACTGATGGCGATAGGGTCCGCGGTTGCAAGCCTGGCGGCATGGTCGGCTCTCGGGATTTTTCAGCATTTGTCCGAACGGCTGAAACATGCACCTATACCCGGGCTACTTCCTGAAGAAAAAAGGAACGGTGACGAATCCTGACTATCGATGAAATCGTAAAACTCTGTTCGCGGTGTTCAAGGCGAGACTGAAAGCGGAGGAAGCGCGAAGCAGTGAGATGTCGACATTTGTTGATACAGCGAAAGACAGATCGGTCTCGTTCATGGCATTCCGGTTTGGTGTTGTGTGGATCAGGGAAAGGAACGGACATGTAGATTCAGTGGTCTTCCGCGTTCCGACAATAATTCCCCAGGAAGAAAGACTTATTGGTTGAGACAGACGATGGCTTTGGTCAATTCTGGTTTAGCCGATTCATTTCGCTTTTTATTCATCCTCAAGCGCTTCCGGAACCGCAACCGTCTTAATTGGTCAGGATGCTTTAACGGATAATCGATTGCAATTGGCGGCTGCAATTGCCCGAATTGTTACGTTAATCGGGCGTATCAGGGTAACTTCACGCATTTCATAATTTCACAAAGCGTGATAGTCAGAGGCTGAATTTTCCTTTGGGCCCGGAAGAGGAATGGTTGTTCATGCATCGTTCAGCTGTGGGGCGCTATATAAGGCGGCATGATGAAACAAAATTCTGCACTCAAAGTTTTCGCGCTTCTAGCGGTTAGTATTGGCTTGCTGCCGGTCGATGCCGGTGCCCTGCCGATGACTGCGCCGCAGAAATCCAATCTCATTGTCGCTGCCGCCGGAGATTGCGCGGCGGTCGGCGAACAGGTGGCTGCCCAGCAGGGCGGCCAGCTTGCCAAGGCAACCGCCACGACTCAGAACGGGCGTCCCATGTGCGTGGTCGTGGTGCTTGTGCCCGGCCGCGACGGCGAGCGTCCGCGCCGCGTTGAAGTGGCCGTTCCCGCTCAATAATAGCAGCTTTTGCCGCTGTTTTTCATGAATTGAGGGAGAATGTCCGCTTGCGTATCCTGATCGTTGAAGACGACAAGGACCTGAACCGGCAGCTTTCCGAAGCAATGGTTGCTGCCGGTTATGTGGTCGATCGCGCCTATGACGGCGAGGAAGGGCATTATCTCGGCGATACTGAGCCATATGATGCCGTGGTGCTCGACATCGGCCTGCCACGCATAGACGGTATCAGTGTCGTTGAACGCTGGCGTCGCAGCGGGCGCACAATGCCTGTTCTCATGCTTACGGCCCGCGATCGCTGGAGCGACAAGGTTGCCGGTATTGACGCCGGAGCCGACGATTATGTGGCCAAACCCTTTCATATCGAGGAAGTGCTGGCACGGTTGCGCGCGCTGATCCGCCGCGCTGCGGGACATGCTTCGTCGGAACTCGCCTGCGGGCCGCTCTATCTTGATACGAAAACGTCGAAGGCAAGTGTTAACGGCGTTTCGCTCAAGCTTACCTCGCACGAATATCGGCTTTTGTCCTATCTGATGCACCATATGGATGAGGTGGTCTCGCGTACCGAACTGGTCGAACATCTCTACGATCAGGATTTCGACCGCGATTCCAATACGATTGAAGTCTTCGTCGGTCGCTTGCGCAAGAAAATGGGTGTAGACCTGATCGAGACCGTGCGCGGCATGGGCTATCGCATCCGCTCTGAAGAGGGCGGGGACGAAACGAAAGGCGATGACAGCTGAAGCTTCTTCGCGTCTTTCCTCCGCTACGTTCGCTCGCAGTCCGCGTCGTCACGCTTTCGACGATCTGGGTCATCGTGGCACTTGTGGTGGTTGCGACTTTCATAGGCTCACTTTATGGCGAAGCTGCGCGCAGCAATTTCGAACGCCTGCTGACCGCCCACTTGTTCAGTCTGGTCGGTGCCGTCAGCACGTCAGGCGAAGGCTCCTTGCAGGGGCGCCCGGAACTGGGTGAATTACGCTATTCCAGTCCACTCTCCGGCTGGTACTGGTCCGTCGATCCCGTCACGCCGAACCTGATCGGAAAACTGCAATCGCCATCGCTGATAGGGCGCATCGTGCCGGAAATGCCGGTCTCGCTGGCACCCTTCGACAGTTCTTTCATGCGCAGCTACACCTTGCCTGGCCTCAACGGAGAAGAGCTTTTCATCGTTGAAACAGAAGTGGTTCTGGATACTGCCAACCGTGTTGCGCGTTTTCGCGTCATGGGCAACCTCAGTGAGGTTCTGAAGGAGATTTCTGATTTCAGAACCAGCCTCGCGACCTATCTGGCGATCTTCGGCATCGGCAGTATTCTCATCAACGCCGCTGTGATCCTGTTTGGCCTGCGTCCGCTCGACAAGGTACGTCAGGCGCTGGCTGATATTCGCGAGGGGCGATCATCAAAGCTCGATGCGTCGCTGCCTGTCGAAATCGCACCGCTCGCCAGTGAAATGAATGCCCTCATCGAGAACAATCGCCGCATCGTCGAGCGTTCGCGAACACAGGTCGGAAATCTCGCACATTCTCTCAAAACCCCGCTTTCCGTGCTGGTCAACGAAGCACGGAGCATGGGTGGCGAACACGGACGCATCGTACAGGAACAGAGTGAGGCGATGCAGGTGCAGATACAACATTATCTGCAACGCGCGCGCATTGCCGCGCAGCGCGACAGTGTGGTGTTCCGTACGCCAGTGACGCCGGTTCTTCAACGCATGCAGCGCGTGACGGCGAAACTCAATCCGGCTTTCAGCGTTAACTTCAGGAATGATCTGCCCAACGCGGTCTTTGCTGGCGAAAGGGAAGATCTGGAAGAGATCGTCGGGAATCTGCTCGAGAATGCGGGCAAATGGGGCCGCAAACGTATCAATATCGGACTTGCCCCTATTTCTGGGGAGCAACGACAGTTTGAACTCCTGATAGAAGATGACGGTCCAGGTCTGGCATCGGACAAGATCGAGGCAGCGTTGAAGCGCGGCAGCCGCGTCGATGAAACGAAACCGGGAACGGGGCTTGGGCTGGCGATTGTGCAGGATACCGTTCGGGAATATGGCGGCAGTCTGCATCTGGGCAAGAGTTCGTTCGGTGGATTGAGTGTCCAGGTCGTGTTGCCGCTGACGGAAGATTGAAGGTTGTTTTTGGCCGAAAGCCAACTAGAAGATAAATTGAAAAAGTCACATGCCGATATAGTGTGCATGCTAATTGTTTATGAAGGCCGGTTGTTATGATGATGGTATCCAGGTTTTCTCACCCAGTTTCAGTTGCTTCGATGATGCTTGCCGTGGCGCTTGCATTGTCAGCTTGCGGTACGACCGGCAAGGGCACTGGTCCTGCTTCGCTGGGCGGCGGTTCTACGGCGCAGAAGCCGGAAACCAGCCTGCTGACGCCTCTTGGCAACGGTCTGCTCGGCAACTCAGCAAATCAGTTGAACGCAGCTGACCGCAAGAAGGCGCTTGAGGCCGAATATCGTGCGCTTGAATATTCACCGGCAGGTAAGGCCGTATCCTGGAGTGGTAGCGGATCGAATTCTGGCGACGTGACGGCCGCGCAGCCTTATCAGGTGGGTTCGCAGAATTGCCGCCAGTATTCGCACAGCTTCACAGTCGACGGGTCGCAGCAGACTTCCCGTGGAACGGCATGTCGTAATCCGGACGGCAGCTGGACGCCGCTGACCTAACTCCTGTGTTCCTGCCTTTGCGGCGAATTGCCCTAGTCAGAAACTTACTGCAGGTAGTGGTTGGTTTTTCCCTTGGCTGCGCTTAAGTCGTAGCCATGGGATTCTGGCTTATTGCAGCATTACTGACATTGGCAGCCACTCTGGCTGTTTTGTTGCCTCTCACGCGGCGCAAACAGGCATTCTTGCCCGCTGAAAAGAACGATCTTGAGGTCTATCGGGACCAGTTGCGCGAGGTCGAAGCCGACGCTGCACGCGGCATGATCGACCCGCAGAGCGCCGAGCAGGCACGCATCGAAATTTCGCGTCGCATTTTGAATTCTGAAAAATCTGGCAAAGAAGCTGCGGAAGCCGCAGGCAAAGCTGCACCGGGCCGATTGCTGGCTTTTATTGCTGTGCTCGCCGTGCCGCTCATCGCCTGGGGCATTTATCCGCTTTTCGGCAAGCCGGACATGCCGTCCATGCCGCTCGCTGAACGGCTTTCGGCCAGTGCGGATCGCGGCTCTGTCGATGAGCTGGTGGCGCGCGCCGAAGCGCACCTGGCGCAGAACCCCAACGATGTACGTGGGTGGGATGTGCTAGCGCCGATCTATCTGCGGCTTGGTCGTGCCACTGATGCGGTCAATGCCTATCGCAGTTCCATTCGCATTGCCGGTGAGAATTTCCCGCGCGTGCTGGGATTAGGTGAGGCGCTGGCAACCGCTTCGGGCGGCACCGTGACTGCCGAGGCTGAAGGCTTTTTCAAGAAAGCAGCCGATCTCGAGCCGAATGATGTTCGCCCACAGTTCTATCTTGCACAAGGCGAGATGCAGGACGGTCGGATGGATATGGCCGCCAATCGCCTCCAGGCGTTCCTCGACAAGGCGCCGACCGATGCGCCATGGCGTGGTCAGATCGAGCAGGCTATCGCCCGGCTTCGTAACCCTACTTCCAGCGGCGAACAGCAGCCGAAAGGACCGACAGCGGATGATGTTGATGCCGCGTCGTCGCTCAGTCTGGAAGATCGACAGGCGATGGTCGAAGGCATGGTTCAACGTCTTGATGAAAGTCTTCGCCAGAATAGTGGGGATGTCGAAGGCTGGAAGCGTCTTGTGCGCTCCTATATGATCCTCAACCGCCGCGATGCAGCGCTGGACGCTCTCAATCGTGGCATGACAGCCCTTCAGGGCGAAAGCCGGACGAACTTGCAGAGTTTCGCTGCCGGTCTTGGACTGGAAACAGGGAACGCACAAAAATGAGCGCGACCGCAGAAGACAATGCACGTGTTACCAAACCGGCGGGCAACTTCGCCCGGACCGTCAGCCAGAGAAAGCGCAAGCGTCTGTTCCTGATCGGCGGCGCATTGGCGGTTCTGGCCGTAGCGGTTGGATTGATGCTGATGGCCTTCAGTCAGGACATCCGCTTCTTCCGTACGCCTGCCGACCTGACGGAACAGGATATGGCCTCCGGCTCGCGGTTCCGTCTCGGTGGTCTCGTTGAGGAAGGTTCCGTCAGCCGCGAGGGTAGCGAACTGCGTTTCACAGTGACCGATACAATCAAGACCGTGAAGGTCGTGTTCAAGGGTATTCCGCCCGATCTCTTCCGTGAAGGGCAGGGTGTTGTCGCCGAAGGACGGTTCGGAGACGATGGTGTGTTCCGCGCCGACAATGTGCTGGCGAAGCACGATGAGAATTATGTTCCCAAGGACCTTGCCGACAGCCTGAAGGAAAAGGGCGTCTGGGAAGGCAAATAAAAATTAAGGCATTCCGTATCGGACCCGTGGTCCGGCAGGTGCTTGATGGAGACTGCAGATGAGTGTCGAGATCGGCCATTTCGCTCTGGTTCTGGCACTGGCCCTGTCGATTGTCCAATCGATTGTGCCGGTGGTCGGTGCGCATCGCCGGGATACGCAGCTCATGTCAGTCGCGGCGCCGACGGCAATTGCTGTCTTCGCGCTGATCTGCCTTGCGTCGGCCGTGCTTGTCCATGCCTATGTCGTTTCGGATTTCTCGGTACTGAACGTGGTCGAGAACTCGCATTCGCAAAAGCCACTCCTCTACAAAATTACCGGGGTTTGGGGCAATCACGAAGGCTCAATGCTGCTGTGGGTGTTCATTCTCACTTTCTTCAGTGCGCTGGTTGCTGCATTTTCCGGCAATCTGCCTGAAACGCTCCGCGCCAACGTTCTTGCCGTACAGGGCTGGATCGGCGTCGCATTTCTGGCATTCATCGTGTTCACTTCGAACCCGTTCACCCGTATCTTCCCGGCCCCGATGGAGGGCGGTGATCTCAATCCGATCCTTCAGGATATCGGCCTCGCGATCCATCCGCCACTGCTTTATCTCGGTTATGTCGGTTTCTCAGTTTGCTTCTCCTTTGCCGTGGCGGCACTGATCGAAGGGCGTCTGGATGCTGCGTGGGCGCGCTGGGTGCGTCCGTGGGCGCTGGTTGCATGGATGTTTCTGACCGGTGGCATCGCCATGGGTTCCTACTGGGCCTATTACGAGCTTGGCTGGGGCGGCTGGTGGTTCTGGGATCCGGTCGAGAACGCATCATTCATGCCGTGGCTGGTTGGCACTGCACTTCTCCATTCCGCTCTCGTAATGGAAAAGCGTTCGGCGCTGAAAATCTGGACCGTGCTGCTTGCAATCCTCACTTTTTCACTATCGCTGCTCGGAACCTTCCTTGTCCGCTCCGGCGTTCTAACCTCGGTTCACAGCTTCGCCACCGATCCGGGACGCGGTCTTTTCATTCTGGCGATCCTTGCAATCTTCATTGGCGGGTCGCTGTCGCTTTTCGCACTTCGCGTGCAGAGCCTGACGGCAGGCGGCATCTTCCACCCGATTTCCCGCGAAGGTGCTCTCGTCTTCAACAATCTGTTCCTGACGACCGCTGCCGCGACTGTGCTGATCGGTACGCTCTATCCGTTGCTGCTTGAAGTGATGACCGGTGACAAGATTTCCGTCGGTGCACCGTTCTTCAACATGACGTTCGGTCCGTTGATGATTCCGCTTCTTTTTGCGGTTCCCTTCGGTCCGCTGCTCGCCTGGAAACGCGGTGATCTTTACGGCGTGTCGCAGCGGCTGATGACAGCTTTTGCGCTCTCGCTTCTGGCTGCGGCGATTGTCTTATGGAGCACATCGGCGAAATCGGTTCTCGCCGCCTGCGGTATCGGGCTTGCTGCGTGGCTGATTTTTGGCAGCCTGACCGATCTTGTTTTCAAGGCTGGCATTGGCAAGGTTTCCGCAAGCAAAGCATTTGCGCGCTTCAAGGGTTTGCCGCGCTCGGTCTTTGGCACGGCGCTCGCCCATATCGGGCTTGGCGTGACGCTGCTCGGGATTGTGAGTGTGACCACCTTCGGCACTGAGAATGTGTTGATTATGCGTCCGGGTGACACGGCCAAGGTGCAGAACTACACACTGCGCTTCGAGGGTCTGCGCCCGCTGACCGGTTCGAACTTCACCGAAAATCGCGGCACTTTCACGCTGCTCGATTCCAATTCGCGCGGTCTCGGGCAAATTGAGCCGTCCAAGCGCTTTTTCCCGGCACGTCAGATGCCAACCACTGAATCGGGCATCAAAACCCTGTGGTTCAGTCAGGTCTATGTCGCGCTCGGCGATGAACCGGGCGATGGATCGGCTGTTGTTCGTATTTGGTGGAAGCCTCAGGTGACGCTCATCTGGTATGGCGCTCTCGTTATGATGGTGGGTGCGCTGTTTTCCCTCGCAGATCGTCGTTTGCGGGTCGGCGCACCTTCGCGCAGTCGCAAGTCCGCATCAAAGGAAGCGGAGGCGGCTGCATGAGAAAGTGGTCGGCATTCGCAGCACTCCTGTTCGGTGCTGCTCTGGCTATTCAAGGAACGGCGGCACTCGCGGTCAATCCGGATGAAGTCCTGTCCGATCCGGCGCTTGAAAAGCGCGCGCGAACTATTTCTGGCGAACTGCGCTGCATGGTCTGCCAGAACGAATCCATCGACGATTCCAATGCCGAGCTTGCCCGCGATCTTCGCGTTCTCGTCCGTGATCGGTTGAAAGAAGGCGATAGTGACGAACAGGTGATGGATTTCATCGTCGACCGTTACGGCGAATTCGTGCTTCTGAAGCCACGGCTCAATGCGCGTACAGTGCTTCTGTGGGGCTTTCCTGTAGTTGTTCTTCTGATCGGTGCTGTCGCTCTGATTTTTGCCTTTCGCGGACGCAAACAGGCGGGTGAAGCGCCTAAGCCGCTCACCGAAGGCGAAAAGGCGGAACTCTCGCGTCTGCTGGACGGAAAATAAGCGCGGTCGTCTGCGTTTGTTATTCGTAACCTTACGAAACTTTCATGTTGTGGAAACGGAGCGGTAAGGTAGCCCTGACTATCTTACGCTCTATAAAGGTTTCACAGGTCCACGTTTCCTGAAGGATCAGGGACGACCGGATTGCTGCTCGTAAGGAGAAATAAATGTCCAGAGCCAGGATTTCCAACTATCGCAAAGGCGTTGCCGCGATTGCACTATCGGCTGCTCTCGCCGGTGGCTTTGTCGCGACCGGTCCGCTCGGTGCGCTCAATGACGCCCGTGCGGAAGCCGTGCAGGTAACGCCGCCACCGCAGGCTGCGGGTTTTGCGGATCTTGTTGAGAAGGTTCGTCCGGCTGTCGTCAGCGTCCGTGTAAAGAAGGACGTACAGCAAACTGCTGATCGCGGTGGCGGTGGCCAATTCTCGGGCCCTCCCGGATTTGATCAGCTTCCGGACGATCATCCGCTGAAGCGCTTCTTCCGTGATTTCGGCATGGATCCGCGTGGCGACGCACGTCCCGATGCGCGGCCTGATCGTCGTGGGCCCGGCAAGCGCGGTCCGCGTCCCGGTCATGAACGTCCGGTCGCTCAAGGGTCCGGTTTCTTCATTTCCGAAGACGGCTATGTCGTAACCAACAATCACGTCGTTTCCGATGGCGATGCCTACAGCGTTGTCATGGATGACGGCACGGAACTCGACGCCAAGCTGATCGGTACTGATCCACGCACCGATCTGGCCGTGCTGAAGATCAACGATCCGAAGCAGAAGTTTACCTATGTTGCGTTCGGTGATGACAACAAGATTCGCGTTGGCGACTGGGTCGTCGCAGTCGGCAACCCGTTCGGCCTCGGCGGTACGGTGACATCCGGTATCGTGTCGGCTCGTGGCCGTGATATCGGCGCCGGTCCTTACGATGATTTCATCCAGATCGACGCGGCTGTGAACAAGGGTAACTCCGGCGGTCCGGCTTTCAATCTGTCCGGTCAGGTGATCGGTATCAACACCGCCATCTTCTCGCCTTCGGGCGGCAGCGTTGGCATTGCCTTTGCAATCCCGGCCTCGACCGCCAAGCAGGTCGTTGACCAGTTGATCAAGAAAGGCTCGGTGGAACGTGGCTGGATCGGTGTTCAGATTCAGCCAGTGACAAAGGATATTGCCGCTTCCCTCGGCCTTGCCGAAGAAAAGGGCGCAATCGTCGCGTCGCCACAGAAGGACGGCCCGGCTGCCAAGGCTGGCATCCAGTCCGGTGATGTGATCACGGCTGTCAACGGCGAAACCGTTCAGGATCCACGCGATCTGGCGCGCAAGGTTGCTGGCATTGTTCCTGGCGAAAAGGCGGCAGTCACCGTCTGGCGCAAGAACAAGGCCGAGGAAGTCGACATCACCATCGAGGCCATGCCGGGTGATCTCGGCAAGGCGGCCAGCGCTTCTGGCGACAATGGCGGTGGTCAGAACGAGACACTCGACTCCTATGGCCTGACTGTGACCCCGTCCGAGGACGGCAACGGCGTGGTGGTAACCGATGTCGATCCTGACAGCGATGCCTCCGATCGTGGCATCCGTTCCGGCGATATCATCATGAGCGTCAATAACCAGACGGTGAAGAGCGCCAAGGATATCAACAACGCCATCAGCGAAGCCGCCAAGTCGGGTCGCAAGGCAGTGCTGCTGCAATTGCAGAGCAACGATCAGAGCCGCTTTGTGGCCCTGCCGATCGATCAGGGATGATGACCGGTAGCCCCTTAAGGCTCTGAGCAATTCGATGCCAGGCGGTTCTCCGCCTGGCATCGCCTTATCATCAAACGGTATTATAAGTAGCGCCATGAAGATTCTCGTTATTGAAGACGACCGCGAAGCGGCCCGCTATCTGGAGAAGGCCTTCACCGAGGCCGGACATTCTGCCGACATCGCCGGTGACGGCGAGACCGGCTATACGCTGGCCGAGAATGGAAGCTACGATGTCCTCGTAGTCGACCGCATGCTGCCGAAGCGCGATGGCTTGTCCGTCGTGGCGGGTCTGCGCGCCAGGGGTATGGAAACCCCGGTCCTGATCCTTTCCGCGCTCGGCGAAGTGGATGACCGCGTCACAGGCCTGCGAGCCGGTGGTGACGACTACCTTACCAAGCCCTATGCATTCTCCGAGCTACTGGCTCGCGTCGAGGTCCTGCAACGTCGTTCCAGTCCGCGTGAGGCGGACACGATCTACCGCGTCGGCGATCTGGAACTTGACCGGCTTGCGCATACTGCGCGCCGTCAGGATGTGGATATCACACTCCAGCCCCGCGAGTTCCGGCTTCTCGAATATCTGATGCGCCACGCCGGGCAGGTCGTCACGCGCACGATGTTGCTTGAAAACGTCTGGGATTATCACTTCGATCCGCAAACCAATGTGATCGACGTGCATATTTCGCGGCTGCGTTCAAAGATCGAGAAGGGCTTCGACGTTCCGCTACTACATACGGTGCGTGGCGCCGGGTACATGCTGAAGGCAGGACGAGCGAAATCCTCAGCTGCCAAGGTGGATTGATGAGCCGCTTTTCAGCGCTCATGCGCACAACCGCCGTTCGACTATCGACACTCTATTTGCTGCTGTTCATCGTGGGCGCGATAGCATTGGTTTTCTACATGACCAATCTGTCTGCCTCCATGCTGACTGCGCAGACCCAGCAATCGCTGGGCGAGGAAGTCGGTAGTATCGGCAAAAGCTATGCGCGAGGCGGCATTCCCCAGCTCGTGCGCACAATCGATTATCGTTCACGCCAGCCGGGCGCTTACCTCTATCTGGTGGCCGACCCGACAGGCCGCATCCTTGCGGGTAACGTTGAGAGCGTGGAGCCCGGTGTTCTGGACACCGACGGCGTTATCGAGCGTGGTTTCAAATATCGGCGTTATGGCGAGCAGGGCACTGAGACGGAGCACCGTGCCATTGCGGTCGTGATCGCATTGCCGAACGGCATGCGGCTTCTGGTCGGTCGTGATCTGGGCGAACCAGAACGGTTTCGGGATGTCATTCGCCAGTCGCTAATGCTGGCGCTGGGTATCATGGGCGTTGGCGCGCTGTTGATCTGGCTGGTAGTCGGGCGCCGTGCATTAAAGCGCATTGATGAGGTTTCGCGGGCGTCGCAGCGCATTATGGATGGCGATTTGACCGGGAGGCTTCCGGTCAATGGCTCCGGTGACGAGTTCGACCGCCTGTCAAGCAATCTCAACGTCATGCTCGGTAAAATTCTGGAACTGAACGAGGGGCTGAAACAGGTCTCCGATAATATCGCGCATGATCTCAAAACGCCGCTGACGCGTCTGCGCAATCGTGCGGAAGAAGCACTTTCCGGCAAGAAGGCGGGACCTGAATATCGTGAAGCTCTTGAAGATATCATTGGCGAGTCAGATCAATTGATCCGGACCTTCAACGCGATCCTGATGATTTCGCGTCTTGAAGCAGGCTATTCGTCAGAAAGTCTGGAGGATATGCCGGTAGCGCCGATACTTCGCGATGTGGCCGAAATGTATGAGCCCGTTGCCGAGGATGTAAGCGTGAACCTGACACTTGGCGATCTCGATGAAGTTGCGCTTCATATCAATCGCGAGCTGGTCGGGCAGACGATTTCCAATCTCGTCGACAATGCAATTAAATATGCGGGCGGTGATGAGCGGACCGCGACCGTGAGCCTTTCGATGGAGCGTGATTCGGACCGGGTCCGCATCATCGTTGCCGATAACGGCCCCGGTATTCCTGAAGAAAAACGCGAACAGGCAACGGAACGGTTTGTTCGCCTTGAGGAAAGCCGCACTCAGCCCGGTTCGGGACTCGGTTTAAGTCTTGCCAAGGCTGTGATGAAATTGCACGGTGGCGCACTTCGTCTTGAAGGCAATGATCCGGGTCTGCGCGCTGTGCTGGAGTTCCCGTTGCCATCGGACAAGGTCGAATAATGGCGTGACTTAAGAGGGGATCATGGCGGCAGAAAACGCAACGGCACTATTCTTCGAGAGACAGATTCGTGCTTTGACGCCGCTTGATCCCACAAAGGCAGAGACCTTCTTGGCCGATCTTGTGGTACGCGCCGGCGAAGAGGAGCTTTCGGGCGTCGTAGTCTTGTTGCAAAAGGCAGAAGCTATAAGGTTCGTCTCCGCCGTTCTCGATCTTTCTCCATTCATTCGTGAAGCACTGATCCGTCATCCGCGTATTCTTGATCGCTTCGTCGCCAAATCGCCGGAGGCTGCACTAGAGGATATTCTGGCGGAAATCTCGGCCAGTGCCGCAAGTGCAGACGTGACGGAAGCCTCCCTCATGACCAGCCTGCGTGTTCTGAAACGCGAGGCGCATGTCCTGATCGCGCTTTGCGATCTCGCTGGCATTTTCAATACGGAAGCAACGACAGACTGGCTCACCGGTCTGGCTGAGTCCTGCACCGGCGCTGCCGTCCGATTTCTGCTGCTTGATGCAGATAGTGCGGGCAAGATCAAACTTCCTGACCGAAACCAGCCCGACAGGGACAGTGGCTGGATTGTTCTCGGCATGGGCAAGTTCGGTGCGCGTGAACTCAACTATTCGTCTGATATTGATCTTATCGTCTTCATCGATGAAACCAGACCCGCCATCGGCGATCCATATGAATGCGTCGAAACTTTTTCACGGCTGACGCGCCGACTTGTCCGCATCCTGCAGGACCGTACCGGCGATGGTTATGTCTTCCGCGTCGATCTTCGCCTGCGCCCCGACCCCGGTTCCACGCCGCTGGCCATTCCTGTCGGTGCAGCACTTCATTATTACGAAGGGCGCGGCCAGAACTGGGAACGCGCAGCCATGATCAAGGCCCGGCCCGTCGCCGGGGATCGCGAATCCGGAAAACAGGTGCTGGCGGAGCTTTCCCCCTATGTCTGGCGCAAATATCTTGACTATGCAGCCATTGCTGACGTGCATTCGATCAAGCGCCAGATTCACGCCCATAAGGGGCACGGCGATATTGCTGTGCGCGGCCACAATGTGAAGCTGGGACGCGGCGGCATCCGTGAAATCGAATTCTTCGTCCAGACGCAGCAGCTCATCGCTGGCGGCCGCTTTCCCGAATTGCGCGGCAATCAGACTGTGCCGATGCTTGCACGACTGGCAGAGCGGGGCTGGATCACCGAGAAGGCGCGCGATGCCTTGGCCAAGGAATACTATTTCCTCCGCGACGTCGAGCATCGCATCCAGATGATTGCCGATGAGCAGACGCATATTCTACCGGAAGACGATGAAGGCTTTGCGCGTGTTGCTCATATGATGGGTTACGCCGATCCGGCGGCCTTTTCAGATGTTTTTCTCGATGCGCTCAAGGTCGTCGAAAAGCACTATGCGGCCCTGTTCGAGCAGGCTCCCGAGCTTGGAAGCTCATCGGGCAATCTGGTCTTTACTGGCGATGTGGATGATCCGGGCACGCTAGAGACGCTCGCAGCCATGGGCTATGAGCGCCCGAGCGATATATGCCGCGTGATCCGCACGTGGCATTTCGGGCGTTATCGCGCCACGCAATCTGCCGAAGCGCGTGAGCGTCTGACCGAACTTACGCCCGCTCTGCTCAAGGCTTTTGCTGAAACCAAGCGTGCTGATGAAGCGCTCTTGCGTTTCGATGGCTTTCTAAAGGGCTTGCCCGCAGGCATCCAGCTTTTCAGCCTGTTGCAATCCAATCCCCGTCTCCTGAGCCTCCTCGTGATGATCATGAGCGCCGCACCCCGGCTTGCCGAAATCATCACCCGCAACCCGCATGTTTTCGACGGCTTGCTTGATCCAGCGATTTTCTCGGAAATGCCGACGCGCGCCTATCTGGAAGAGCGCCTCCGCGTGTTTCTGGGACCTGCAACCGATTACGAGGAAGTGCTGGACCGGCTGCGCATCTTCGCTGCCGAACATCGCTTCCTGATCGGTATCCGTTTGCTGACGAGCTCCATTGATGGTGTGCGCGCCGGTCGTGCCTTCTCCGATCTGGCCGAATTGATGATCGGAAAGGCATTCGAGGTTGTCGAAGCTGAACTGGAGCGACGCCACGGCAAGGTTAAGGGCGCGAAGGTCGCTCTTCTCGCTATGGGCAAGCTTGGCAGTCGCGAACTTACTGCTGGCTCCGATGTCGATCTGATTCTGCTTTATGATCACGACAAGGAGACGGACGAATCCGATGGCGAAAAGCCACTGGCTCCGTCGCAATATTATATTCGCCTGACCCAGCGGCTCATTGCGGCACTTTCCGCGCCAACTGCGGAAGGCGTACTTTACGAAGTCGATATGCGGCTGCGCCCTTCCGGCAACAAGGGACCGGTTGCCACCCATATCGAATCCTTCGGCAAATATCAGCGCAGCGAAGCATGGACATGGGAACATATGGCCCTGACACGCGCGCGCCCGATCCATGGCGACGAGGCCTTTATGGATCACATTAGAGGTGAGATCGACGAGGTTCTTTCAACGAGTCGTGACTTGAAGAAAACCGCCAAGGATGTGCGCGAGATGCGCGACCTCATCTATCGGGAAAAGCCGCCTGCCGATGACTGGGATTTCAAGCTGAAGCCCGGCGGCATTGTCGATCTGGAATTCATTGCCCAGTTTGCCGTGCTGGCAACCAAGCTCGCCCGAAAGCCGCGCCCCTTGGGTACAGAAGAAATCCTGTCAGCCCTCGACCCGTCCTTTGCTGATCCGGCGCTCGCCGATAATCTTGTCAGCGCACATCGTCTTTATACGAATCTAAGCCAGACGATCCGTCTGTGTCTTGGAGGCGATGCCAAACGTGAAGAATTCATACCCGGCATGATCGACCTGCTATGCCGCGCGGCGGACATGCCTGACATAAAACGTGTTGAGCATCATCTGGCAGAAGTCGCCGTTGACGTGCGGTCGAGTTTCGAGAAGCTTTTGGGTAGGTGATCAGGCGGCGTGGATTTCCGCAGTACGATTGCCGATATGGCTTGGCTTGCGATCAGGGATGCAGACCGAGACCACCGTGCCAACGCCTTCGGTCGAGCGAATGCGAAGCCAGCCGCCATGAAGTTCGGCAAGTGAACGGGTGATGGCCAGTCCGAGGCCTGAACCGGTATGGGTCTTGGTGAACTGGTTCTCCACCTGTTCGAAGGGCTGTCCGATCTTCTTGATGGCCGATTTCGGGATGCCGACGCCGGTATCCTGAATCGTCATGAATAGGGCCGAGCCGGTCTTGCGCGCCCGCACGGTGATCTGCCCGCCATAGGATGTGAACTTCACGGCATTGGAGAGAAGGTTGATCAGCACCTGCTTGATTGCGCGCCGGTCGGCATAAAGCTGCATTGCTTCTTCAATGCGCGTATTAACCGCAATATTCTTCTCATCCGTCTGCAGCGAAATCATGCGTACTGTTTCATTGATAAGCGGGCAGAGATCGATCTCCTCGCGGTCGAGTGAGAAATGACCGGCCTCGATCTTCGACATGTCGAGAATGTCATTGATGACGTTGAGCAGGAAGTTGCCGCTTGTATGAATGTCGTTGATGTATTCCTCATAACGGTCGGAGCCGAGCGGACCGAACGTGCCGGCCTGGATCATTTCCGAGAAACCGATGATTGCATTGAGCGGCGTGCGCAGCTCATGGGACATATTGGCGAGGAACTCAGACTTGGCGCGGTTTGCGGCCTCGGCGCGTTCCTTTTCCTGACCGTATTTGCGGGCAAGTTCGGACAGCTCACGCACACGGTCGCGTTCGCCTTTGCGTGCAATCGACAGGTCGTGAATGGTCGCCATCAGGCGACGTTCGCTGTCGACCAGACGTTCCTGATGCAGTTTGAGCTGGGTAATGTCTGTACCGATTGAAACGAGGCCGCCGTCCTGTGTGCGGCGTTCGTTGACCTGGAGCCAGCGTCCGTCGCTGAGCTGGCGTTCGAAGGTCTGGCCACCGGCGCGATTATGTTCGTTAGCCATGCGGCGCTCGAACGTGAACGGGCGAGTATGGGCGTCGACTTCGTTGCGCGGCACACCGGGTTTCAGCGTCCAGACTGGAAGGCCAGCATATTCACTGAACTTGGAATTCGCCATGACGAGTCGATTGTTGGAATCCCAAAGGATGAAAGCTTCCGAAATATTCTCGATAGCTTCGCGGATGCGCATGTCGGCTTCTGCCGTCTGCTGCGCAAACCGGTGCTGTTCGCTGACGTCGAAGGCAATGCCGACCAGATGAAGGTCGCCTTCGCTGGCAATTTCCGCGCGGACACGCATCCACACCCATGAACCATCAGCATGGCGCATGCGGAAGACGCGATCAACGTGCGAGATATCGCCCGCGGCTGCTTGTTCGGCGATGGAATAGAGGTCGCCATCTTCCGTATTGATGATTGCAGCCACATCGCCGAAGGGCAGCACTGCATCTTGCGCCTCGTAGCCCAGCATCTCATACATGGATCGCGACCAGTAAATGCGACCGCGTGCCATGTCCCAATCCCACAGACCGCAGCGACCGCGCCCCAGCGCCAGATCGATACGGCGCTGGATTTGGCCGGAAAGATCGTCGGCTTCACGGGCCCGCGCGGCTTGGCTGAAATAGGCGTAGAGAATGGCGAACATGACGCCGGTTGTGCCCGCGAAGAGCGTTATATTGAGCGATACAGCCCGGCGCCATTCGGCAAAGATGGCGCTTTCCGGTTCAACGGCGATAACGGAATAGGGCAGGGTCATCGGCTTGGACAAGGCACCGAAAGCAGGTTCACCATGCAGCATGACTTTCAGCACGCCTGCACGTTCCGCAAACAGGAATAACGGCTGCGCTTCTGCAAGGATTGTATCGACCGGCTTGCCGGGCAGATCGGATATCGGGCCGGATATTGCCACGACGGAAGACTGCGGATCGATGACGGCAAGCGTCATGCCGGATGAGGACAGTCCACGCGAACGAAATTCTGCCATCGTGTCCTGAATATCCTTGGCCGCGATCTGCGCTCCGGCATCGGTGCCGTTGGCAACACGTTCGATCATCTGTGCAAGATTGACGGTCGCCGCTGACAGAAATGCCTTATGCTGCTGCTCGATATCCTCCCGCCATGCCAGCATCGAGAAGACGCGCGCTATGCCGAGAATAATCAGGAAAATGATGATGAGTGCAGGAACGAGGCGTCGAAGGATAGGCTCGATTGAGATGAACTTGCCATAGGCCGGACCAGCAAGAAGGCTGACATGGCCCGAAAGCTTGCCCTTCCTTCTTTTCCGACTGGATTCGCAATGCGTCCCCGCCGGCGCGCCATACGCGTCGGTGCTCGCCATATAATGGTCCCTCGTGAATTCCCTGCGAGTGAAGTGATTCGGAATACGCCACCTCCGAATGTCATCAATGAATCAAAAGTGATTCGCGCTGTCCAGCGAATTCGTTAACGAGACGTAAAAATCGGGGTTTTCATCAGTCGATTTCTTCATGAATCTCAATCTCTTAAGTGGAATCGATATTGGATCTGATTCGCCTAACGGCATGAAAAGATTCACTAAAGCTGACTGTCCGGCGCCTTTGCGTTCACCAGTTCGAAATGGCTCGCTCCGATCGCTGGTTAAGCAGCCGGAACGAGCGAATCATCAGGATGATCAGGATAGGTCGCGAATCAGGCGAGAGTACGGTCCACGATATCGCGCAGGTCGGTCGACAGTTTGCCCGCGCCCGAAATACGCGCCAGCGCTGCCCTTGCATGCTCACGGCGGGTATCTTCAAGCGAACGCCAGGAGCGAAGCGCCGTTAGAAGCCGCGCTGCCAGCTGTGGATTTTCCGGATCGATGGACAGGATCGTATCTGCAAAGAACTCGTAGGCCGAACCATCCTTGCGGTTGAAACCAGTTGGATTTGATGCCGAGAACGAACCAATCACCGAGCGGACGCGGTTCGGATTGTCGAGCGAGAAGAGTGCGTGTTTCGTCAGATCGCGCACAGCCTGCAAGGCTTCGTTGCCAGGACGGCTCGCCTGCACGCTGAACCACTTGTCCATCACAAGACCATCCTTGCCGAACTGGCGTTCGAAACTTGCCAGTGCGTCCTTTGCCTCGTTCGTATCACCAAAGCGGTGCGCCAGCACGGCCAATGCCGTGAAGCGGTCTGTCATATTATCCGCATTGGCGAACTGGCGGGCGGCCCTTTGCTGACTTTTCTCATGGCGGCTCAGATAATCGAGAAGCACGTTCCGCAAAGCACGCTTGCCTGCCGCACCCGCATCCGGCGAGAACGCGCCATCCTGTTTCAGGGCATCGTAGAGCTTTGCGAAGTCACTGGCATAACGGGTGGCAATGGCATCCACGAAATCGTTTCGGCTGGAGAGGATAGCATCCGGATCGACATTGCTACCCATTTCGCGTGCGATGTCGCTTTCGCTCGGTAGCGTCAGACACAGAGCGCGGAAAGCGGGATCAAGCGTTTCGTCGGAGGCAATGTTTCCGGCAAGTTCGATAATTTTGTCGTCAATCGCCGGAGCATGGCCGCCGCGAATACGTTTGGCGCCTTCGAGCAGAGCCTGGTTGAAAATACCGGTCAATGCCTGCCAGCGGGCGACCGGATCGCTGTCATTCAAGGCCAGGAATGCGCGATCATCGTCCGATAGAGGTGCTGACAGATTTACGGGAGCCGAGAACCCGCGCAACAGCGATGGAACAGGACGTTCCTTGATGCCATGAAAGATGATCGTTTCAGACGGGCGATGCAGATGAATGACGTCGCCGCGCACGTCCCCACCTTCGACGGATGTTGGAACCATATCCCTGCCGTCTGACCCAATAAGACCGTAGGTAACCGGGATATGCATCGGTTTCTTGACGGATTGTCCGGGCGTCGCTCCCAGCGACTGTGCCAGTTCAATCGAGAAGGTTTCCTTCGCAGCATCGTAGGAGAAAGCAGCTTCCACTTTCGGCGTTCCTGCCTGATCGTACCAGAGCGCGAATTGTGAAAAGTCCTGGCCGGAAACATCGGCAAAGACCTTTACGAAATCCTCGATGGTCGCGGCCTCCCCGTCATGGCGCTCGAAATAGAGGTCCATACCCTTACGGAACAGTTCAGGCCCTATGATCGTGCGGATCATGCGCACGACTTCCGAACCCTTTTCATAGACGGTTGCCGTGTAGAAATTGTTGATCTCGCGATATTCGCGCGGGCGTACCGGGTGAGCGAGCGGCCCGGCATCTTCCGGGAACTGCTGCGCTTTGAGAATTTTCACCTCGGCGATGCGCTTCACCGGGCGCGAGCGTTCATCGGCGGAAAATTCGTGGTCGCGATAGACCGTCAGGCCCTCCTTGAGGCAAAGCTGAAACCAGTCGCGGCAGGTGATGCGGTTGCCGGTCCAGTTATGGAAATATTCATGTGCGATCACCGCCTCGATGCCCGCATAGTCAACGTCGGTAGCGGTTTCAGGGTCTGCCAGCACATATTTGTCGTTGAAGACGTTGAGCCCCTTGTTCTCCATCGCGCCCATGTTGAAATCGGAAACGGCAACGATGTTGAAGACATCCAGATCATATTCGCGCCCGAACTTCTCCTCGTCCCAGCGCATGGATCGTTTCAATGCATCCATTGCGTAGAGTGCGCGGCTTTCCTTGCCATGTTCAACATAGATCGCCAGATCGACAGGCCGTCCGGACTGCGTGGTGAAGTGATCCTTTACGACGCCCAGCGACCCGGCAACGAGTGCAAAGAGATAGGACGGTTTTGGGTGCGGATCGTGCCATATTGCGAAGTGCCGGTCTGCTTTACCTTCGACCGATCCACTGTCAGCGGGGTTGCCGTTTGAAAGGAGAATGGGAGCTGCCTGCTCGTTGGCTTCAACCCGCACCGTATAGACCGACAACACATCCGGGCGGTCATAATAATAGGTAATACGGCGGAAGCCTTCTGCCTCGCACTGCGTGCAGTAAACGCTGCTTGAACGATAGAGGCCGGACAGCTGGCGATTGGTGGTTGGATTGATTTCCGTCACGACTTCAAGCGTAAAGTGCTTGCCTTCCGGCAGGTCGCTGATTTCGAGCTGGTCGGGCGTTGCGACATAGCTGTTGTCGGCGAGTTGCTTGCCGTCGATGGCTATGCTGACGAGTTTCAGTTCGTCACCATTGAGTACCAGGGGCGTACCGGCTGCAGTGTCATCGCGACGCTCAATCGTCAGCGTCGCACGGACGATGGTTTTTTCCGGTTCCAGGGAGAAGTCCAGTTTCGTCTCGGGTATGGCGTAAGGGGTCGGACGGTAATCTTCGAGACGGAATGTCTGGCCGGTTTCAGTACGCATAGCGAAACTCTCTCCCTGAACTCTCGTTGAACTCACGATGCTGGATTCGTACCTAAAATTGCTGCCAAGGGAAACTCAATTCCTGAATAACCAACTGGCCTTTTGTGGCTGGCGCATTTCCGGCAAAAGTGCGAACCGGTTTTGCGTTGGATAATGCAACAAAACAAACGACAGGCGCTTTGCCAAATAATTTTCAGCCGGATCTTCGTGCTACTGGCGCTGTGTCACAAACAGGAATAAGGAAAACAGGTGCTCGAATACTTCGGGCTAACCTGCGCTTCATGCTTTAAGGATTTGCGTTGTGAACGCTCACACGAGCGCGCCTGTCGAGGCTGCCCATCTTGAAACGAACCCGATGCTCGGCATCGGTCTCAAAATCGCTTCCGTCGCCGTTTTTGTCGCTATGTCCACCTTGCTGAAAGCAGCTGAGGGTGTGCCGGTCGGACAGTTGATCTTCTTCCGCTCTTTCTTCGCAATCTTCGCGATATTGCTCTATCTAGGGTGGCGTGGGCAGCTTTCAGGCGTGTTCCGTACCCAGAACGGTTTCAGCCATTTCTGGCGCGGGCTGGTGGGCGTCTGTTCCATGTCGATGAGCTTTTTCGCTCTCACCAAATTACCGCTGCCTGAAGCGATCGCGATCAATTACGCCTCGCCGTTGATTACCGTCATCCTCGGTGCGGTCATCCTGCATGAAGTTGTACGGTTGTACCGCTGGAGTGCAGTGCTTATCGGGCTTGGTGGGGTGGTGGTCATCATCTGGCCGCGGCTGACGGTATTTTCCGGTGGTGGCATTGGGCATGACGAGGCCATGGGTGCGTTTGCTGCTCTTGGTGCGGCTCTCTTGTCTGCGGTGGCGATGATGCTTGTACGTCGCCTCGTGCAGACGGAACGTACCTCGACCATTGTGATCTACTTTTCCATGTCCGCGAGTGTCATCTCTTTGGCAAGCTTTCCGTTCGGCTGGATCGTGCCGAACTGGTCGCAGCTTGCCATGCTGGTAGGAGCCGGTTTTGCGGGAGGTGTCGGCCAGATCCTTCTGACCGAATGCTATCGTCATGCGCCGATGTCGACGATTGCGCCCTTCGAATACACGTCGATGCTGCTGGGGCTTGCTATCGGGGTTCTGCTATTCGGTGACATTCCGACCTTCGAAATGCTGGCTGGCAGTGCCATCGTCATGGCGGCAGGCGGTTTCATCATTTATCGCGAGCACAAGCTTTCCATTTCGCCCCACAAGATCAATGCACCGCAGACACAGTAGATTAGAGCATTTCCTGTCTCGCATGAATATTCGGAAATGCTCTATCTGTTCGTTTTGCGCATATCTTTATCCCGAAACTGGTTCCCACTTTCGGGAGACATGCTTGTCTTATGATTTTCGTGCTTCTTGGTGAGATTAAGAAGCGCCGGCCTGGGTGACAGCTCTCGTTGCGTGCCGGTTCACCCCGGACATCAAGGTCGCTGGAAAAGCGTCAAACGTCGCCATAACTGCCATCATGCGAAAGCTCGCCGTGCTCGCAAACGCTCTGCTGAAAACAACAGAAAACGGACGCCAAAACCCACTTGATCAAAACCGATACTCTAGCTTTGACCGGGTGTGCCTTCCGCACGGGGATCGAGCTGCATGGTTTCCGGCGTGGACTGGCCGTCCGGCGTATGGAACTTGTATTCGGTCTTCTGATCACTGATGGCCGGGCGCTCGAAGCGACGGATACGCCAGAAGGCATGCAGGCCGTATAAGCCGTAGGCGATAGCCATGGTTACGAAGAAGCCGGATGCACCGATCAGATCCATCAGCGGGCCGGAAAGGGCTGGTCCGATGACACTGCCAACGCCGTAGATAATCAGCAATCCACCGGAGACCTTCACGAATTCGCTAGCATCCGCATAGTCATTGGCGTGAGCGACGTTGAGGCTGTAGATCGGATAAATCACCGAACCGAACAGAAACATCATGGCGTAAAGCGCATAAGGTGAGGTGGGGTGGAACAGTACCATCACCATCGACAAGGCAAAGCCGATGACACCGGCGATCACCATGACATAGCGACGATCAACGAAGTCCGATCCCCGTCCGAGCGGGTACTGGAAGATAGCGCCGCCGACCATGGCGCAGGCAAGCATTGTGGCGATGCCGAAGGTCGAAAGGCCGTTCATCTCGCCGTAAATAGCGGCGAGAAAGTTCCAGGTGCCTGCAACGATACCTGCAATCAGCGAGCCGACAGCCGCAGCAGGCGATCGCCGGTAAAGTCCCTTCAAATCGAGCGAAACCTGCGTCAGTGGATTGGGTGACTGCGCGCTTGAGAGGGCGGTTGGAAGCAGTGCACTTGCATAGATGATGGCGCAAATGATGAAGAGCGTCTGCGTTCCCGCATCGCCGAACGGCAGAATGTACTGCCCGCACAGTAGGCCCAGCATGGTGATGATCATATAGATCGAAAAGATGCGGCCGCGTGATTCATTGGTTACGCGCTCATTCAGCCAGCTTTCGATAATCATGTAGCTGCCTGCGAGCGAAAAACCCGCGACGCCACGGAAGATCATCCATGCAACGGGATTGACGACCAGTGCGTGGAAAAGCAGTGCCATCGAAAGCAGTGTCGCCAGTGAAGAGAAGACGCGCACATGCCCGACGCGCCGCACCAGATGGGGCACCACGATACAGCCGATCGTGAAGGCGAGGGAATAGCTCGTACCCATCCAGCCGATGGTTGTGGTCGACCAGCCTTCCATGCCACCGCGCAGTGGCAAAAGAATACCCGCAAGGCCACCGGCGAGCAGCATCAGAAAGGTGCTTGCAAGCAAAGCGGCTATGGGCAGGAGCTGGCCAGCCATGAAAAACTCCACAGTGAAATCCCATGGGGAAACTGAATTTAGGGCTACTTGTCGCCGAAAGGCGGTTTGGCAAGCGGCGAAATAGAACAAGTTTGCGGCATGTTGGTGACAATGCCGCCTGCGCCGCCTGCCGATGCCACTGAACTAAAAAGAATTCAACTAATCAATTCGGCCAATTTCAGCTTCACTGCCAGAAAATCGCGCCATGCAAAACGCTTTTGCGCGGGCGTCCTGAGAAGATATGCCGGATGCAGGGTCGGCATGACGGGAATTTCGAGTCCGGAGGGCATCCGGTGAACTTTCCAGTTGCCGCGCAGGCGAAGGATGCCTTCCGTCGCGCCAGTGAGTGCCTTGCCCGCAGGACCGCCAAGTGCAACCAGAATTTTCGGCGCAGCAAGCTCGATCTGTCGCTCAATGAATGGCCGACAGAGTTCCGTCTCAAGTGGCGTCGGCGTGCGGTTGCCAGGTGGACGCCACGGGATCGTGTTGGCGATGTAAACGCCTTCTCGCTTCAGCCCGATGGATTCGATCATGCGATTGAGAAGCTGGCCGGATTTTCCGACAAACGGTAATCCTTCCATATCCTCATCCCGTCCGGGCGCTTCGCCGATGAACATGATGTCGGATGATGGATCGCCATCGGCGAAACAAAGATTCTTCGCCGTGAATTTCAAGTTGCAGCCGTCGAATGCAGCGAGTTTCTCCCGCAATTCCTCCAGCGTCGAAGCCTGTGCAGCCGCCTCGCGTGCGAGCGCAATCTGTGCCGTATCGGGAAGGTCGGCTGCGGCTTGAACAGGCCTGCTTGTGGGAGCGGGGGTTGGGGCAGGGCGCGGTTGTTGCTGACGGCCACGCTCAGGCGCATTTGATATTTGCGCGGCTGGCTGCGAAGGAGCCGGGCGCTGAGGCTCTGCAAAGCGATCTATCGGCGTGTCGGAAAGCGGCATGTCAACGCCTGCATCCGCATAGAAGCGGAGCAAACCATCAATATCCAGCGTTTCGCGATCATCAGCCATTATAGTACCTCAACTCTGAGGTGGCGAACTTTTCAAGTGAATGCAAGAGCCGATTGGGATTTATGGCGTGTTTCGACGGTTAGTGACAATTCATATCCGATTTCACACCGTATCCAAGCTAGGCCAGCTATGGCTCTCTTATGCTCATGATATGCCATGAAGCTATGCTCCTTCCGCCGTCACAAACAAATCTTCATCGCGGCTTCTTGAACGGAATTAATTTGACGTTTACGTTAAGGTAAATAAACTTGAGGACGTAGGACGCCTGTTTTGGACAATTGGACGCATTTGCGACAGTCTCCAACTCTGCGACAGGGTAAAGCGGAATACGGGGAAACGGCAGGTCTTTTCGTGCGCCACCAGTGCTGACAAGCGTCGGTTAATGGATATTCGCGATAAGATCATGCACAAAAACAATTGGATGCGTCGTCTGGGCTACCTTAGTGAGAAGACGATGTTACACCGGACGGAGGGATGAATGTCTGAAGCCCCAGAATATGCTAACCAGGAGCTTCCCGAACGCGAGAGCATGGAATTCGACGTTGTGATCGTCGGCGCAGGCCCTGCAGGTCTTGCTGCGGCCATCCGTTTGAAACAGGCGAATCCCGAACTGTCCGTCGTCGTCCTCGAAAAGGGCGGGGAAGTCGGCGCGCATATTCTTTCTGGTGCTGTCGTTGATCCGGTGGGCATCGACCAGCTTCTTCCGAGCTGGCGCGAGGAAGAGGGGCACCCCTTCAAGACGCCGGTTACTGCCGATCATTTCCTTGTTCTGGGGCCTGCAGGTTCCGTGCGCCTGCCGAATTTCGCCATGCCGCCTTTGATGAGCAATCATGGCAATTATATCGTGTCTCTCGGCAATGTCTGCCGCTGGCTCGGCACAAAGGCCGAAGAACTCGGCGTGGAAATCTATCCGGGCTTTGCAGCAACCGAAGTGCTCTACAATGACGAAGGCGCGGTCATCGGCGTCGCGACTGGCGATATGGGCGTCGAACGCGACGGGACGCATGGTCCGAATTATACGCGCGGCATGGCGCTGCTCGGCAAATATACGCTGGTCGGCGAAGGCGCGCGGGGTTCGCTTGCCAAGCAGCTGATCTCGAAGTTCAAGCTTGATGAGGGCCGCGAACCGGCGAAATACGGTATCGGGCTCAAGGAGTTGTGGCAGGTCGATCCTTCCAGGCACAAGCCGGGCCTGGTTCAGCACTCCTTCGGCTGGCCGCTCGACATGAAGACCGGCGGCGGCTCGTTCCTCTATCATCTCGAGGACAATATGGTTGCGGTCGGTTTCGTGCTCCACCTCAACTACAAGAACCCGTATCTGTCGCCCTTTGAAGAGTTCCAGCGTTTCAAGACGCATCCGGCCATCAAGGATGTCTTCGAGGGTGGCAAGCGTCTTTCCTATGGCGCGCGTGCGATTACCGAAGGTGGTTTCCAGTCGGTGCCGAAGCTCTCATTTCCCGGCGGAGCACTCATCGGCTGCTCGGCTGGTCTGGTCAACGTGCCGCGCATCAAGGGCAGCCACAATGCGGTTCTTTCCGGCATTCTCGCTGCCGACAAGATCGCCGAGGCAATTGCCGCAGGACGCGCCAATGACGAGCCGGTCGAGATCGAGAACAATTGGCGTTCGAGCCTGATCGGAACGGATCTGAAGCGTGTGCGTAATGTCAAGCCGCTGTGGTCGAAATTCGGCACGATTGCTGGTGTGGCGCTCGGTGGTCTCGATATGTGGACCAACCAGCTTTTCGGTTTCTCCATCTTTGGAACGCTGAAGCATGGCAGGACCGATGCACAGTCGCTTGAGCCAGCCGCGAAACACGCGAAGATCGAATATCCGAAACCGGATGGCGTTCTGACGTTCGATCGTCTGTCGTCGGTGTTCCTGTCGAATACGAACCATGACGAGAACGAACCTGTGCATCTTCAGGTCCGTGATATGAAATTGCAGCAGATCTCCGAACACGACGTCTTTGCCGGTCCGTCGACACGTTACTGCCCTGCGGGTGTCTATGAATGGGTGGATGCCGACGGCAACTCTGCTGCCGATCCGCAGGCAAAGGACGTGCGGTTTGTCATCAACGCTCAGAACTGTGTGCACTGCAAGACTTGCGACATCAAGGACCCGAACCAGAACATCAACTGGGTGCCGCCACAAGGCGGCGAGGGACCTGTTTATGTAAACATGTAAAAGAACAAGGCGGTCTGAGACCGCCTTCAGACCACTGACAAACCCGTCGATATTTTCGGCGGGTTTTGTTCTTGGGACTATGCTGTTTTCGGCGGCGGAGTTTTGACGCCGATCGAGAAGGGTGTATCCAGCTCACGCGATGGCCGGTTTTGGCCCTTTGGTGAGCGCCATTGCGATCTTCTTGATGTTCTGGGCACTCGCGGCCAGCAGGCATTGCCATTTGACCTTGATGAGGCCACGGAACCTGGCATAGCGATGTCCATGCAACTGCTTGGCATCGGCAAAGGAACGCTCCACCGTCTCCTTGCGTCGTTTGTAGATGGCCTTGCCCCAAGGCGTGAGGCGGTGGGTGTCGGTGCGCTCGCGGGCATCGGCCCACACATGGCGGGTGATGGTGCGTTCCGCCCTGGCGTTGCTGGTGCAGGAGGCGAGAAGCGGGCAGTCGCCGCAGATGGCCGGGTCGGAGCGATAGTGGCGATAGCCGTTGCGGTCGGTGGTGGCATAAGTCAGGAGTTGGCCTTCAGGGCAGCGGTAGCCGTCAACCGCGCCGTCGTAGACGAATTTCGACTTGCGCATCATGCCGGGTTTGGGCGGTGTTGGATTGCGATAGCCGGTGACACCGAGGATGGCGCGCTCCTCCAGTCCCCTGGCGATGCCGGATGTGGTATAGCCGGCATCGAGCCCGACGGCACCGACAGCAAAGCCGAAGCGCTCACGCTGCCGGTCAAGCCGCCCCAGGTAGACGATGCTGTCATGGACGTTTGCCGGGGTGACATGGGTATCGGTGATGATGGCAAGCCGGCCGTCCACCGTGCGATGGTCGAGATAGAAGAAGCCCTTCGGCTTGCCGTCGCGCACCATGTAGCCGCTGTCAGGATCGGTGCGGCTGACCTTGGTCTCCGTCACCTGCGGCGCGTGCTCTTTTTCCTTCAATGGCTTCTGGCCGTGCAGCGCCCGCTCGGCCTCGATCGCCCTGTCGAGAGCGGCCCAATAGTCGGCGCGCGACTTCTCGATCATGGCCAGATCATACTTGCCCTTGTTGGCATTGGCCTTCAGATGGGTCGAGTCGGTATAGAGCACCGTCCCGTCGACCAGCCCATGGCCAATCGCCTGTTCGACGATATGGTCGAAGATGTCCTGGGCCACCGATGCGTCGTTAAAACGCCGGCGGC
>NZ_JBCAUP010000041.1:0-33099 GCF_038433355.1 Brucella cytisi | reverse complement strand
GCGGCTTTGATCAATTGACGGATGGTTGCCGACTTATGGCTGCCGAGATTGTCCATGACGACAATGTCGCCTGGCTTGAGCACCGGGACCAACTGCTGCTCGACATAGGCGCGGAAACACTGGCCGTTCATCGGTCCGTCGAAGACACAGGGTGCTGTAAGCTGATCGTTTCTCAAAGCGCCCAGGAATGTCAGCGTGCGCCAGTGGCCATGCGGTGCAAATGCCCGCAGTCGCTTGCCTTTTGGACCCCAGCCTCTGATCGGCGACATGTTGGTCTTGATCCAGGTCTCATCAATGAAGACCAGCCGTTCGGGATCAAGGTGATTTTGCAGGGTCTTCCAGCGCTGTCTTTTGCGAGCGACGTCGGCACGAGCTTGCTCAAGGGCGAATAGTGTTTTTTTTGAAGCGCAGCCCTTCACTGCGAATGAATTCCCAGATCGTATTGTGCGAGACGGAAATACCCCGCTCGGTCAACGCCGCCTTCAGGCCATGGAGTGTCAGGTGTGGGTTCTCGGCGAGCCGTTGCACAATGATATCACGATGCGGTTCGAGTATCCGCTTGCGGTGGCCGCCCATCTTGCCGGGATGAACCGATCCGGTCGCACGATGGCGCTGGGACCATTTTACGACTGAAGATGCGGCAATTTCAAACCGCGTCGCCACTGAACGAACGCTTTCGCCACTCAGCACGGCGGCAATAACGCGCTCTCGAAGATCATTCGATATCGGTGCGGTCATCCAACGCTGGCCTCCATCCAGCCAGCATCAGTGAATCAGAACAAAACTGATTTGGGAAGCGCATTCGATTCAGAGAAAAACGGAAACGCTCTAAATAAGGAAATCGTATGATTCTAAGAAGTGCTAAAGGTTCTTCTGTCCTGATGGCCGTAATTGGTGCGGCTCTTGTGGCAGGCGGGTTTTATTACCAAGCCAGTGGTTCGTCTGTTTCCAGCGCGGATCAACAGCGCTGCGAACAAATCATCCAGAATATTTATGGTGACAATGCCGATGCCAAATCGTCGTTGCTGCCGAAATGCAACGAGCCCGGCATGGTCGCGATGATGGAGGCCAGGGCTGGCGGCTCTGGCGCGTCGGAAGCTGCCGCAGCCATTGCCTCTGCCAATCAGACCGACATAACGTCGAATGCATTGGGTTATGGGGTGATGGGCGTCGGTGTTGCGCTGGTGATTTCGGGTCTTTTCGGTATGGCTCGCGCCAAACGAAACGGTCAGGTCTGAGGATCTGCAAGCAGTCTGCTTGTGTAGATGAATCGGGGAATCAGTCCATTGGACTGTTTCCCCCCCCCGCGACCTGCGGCTTCTGTTCAGGAATTAGAGTGCGTTTCGATCTGATTGAATCAGATCGGCGCTCTAATCCGCTATCGAAACCACACCGCAATCCCCGGCCTCGGAGCCGAAGACGAGGCGTTGGCCCTGTTCATCCCAGCCCATGCTGGTGATTGCGCCCTTGCCGGGGCGGCGCAGCAGAACTTCCTTGCTGTCGGCGAAACGAGCAACCAGGATCATGCCGTCATTATAGCCGATGGCTGCAATGTCCTCGACCGGATGGCAGGCAACGGATGTCACCATGCTATCGCCACGAAGACCGAGTTCCAGAGGAGCCTTGCCCATCGGGCCGTCCTTGCCCGCAAAAGGCCAGACGATTGCTGCCGGGGCGCCGGAGGTGGCCAGCCACTTGGCCTTGGCGCTCCACGACCAGTCTTTCACCTTGGCCGGATAGCCGGTCATGCGCATGTGCTTCGTATCTTCGAGACGCCAGCCATGCAGGGCATTTTCCTGCATCGAGGTGATGAGGAAGCGACCATCGGGTGAAAAGATTGCGCCGATATGTGCGCCTTTCCATTCCAGTTCAACAGGCTTCGCCGCCGTTCCGGTCCAGATCAGGGTTGCACCATTATAGCGGGCAATCGCCAGCCGCTGGCCCTTCGGCGCAAAGGCAATGCCTTCGACGCTGCGTTCCTGCGCAAATTCCTGCACCTTGCCGTCAGACGTGCGCACCCAGGCGGTGCGACCCGATGCAAAACCGACAGTTCCGCCAGGGCCTGCTGCCACGGCGGTCATCCATTTGCGCGGGATCTTCGCAAGTTCAGTTACCGTCCCATCGGCGTCGGTACGGCACACGCGACCGTCTTCGCCGCCGGTGATGAGCGACTTTCCGTCAACGGAAACGGTCGCGCTCAACAGTCCGTCATGGGCTGCCGATGTCTTGCTGCCGTTGTTGAGCTGATGGATCGAGCCATCGGCCATTGCGAAGAAGGGAATGCCGCCGACAAAGCGCGCATAAAGACAATGACCTTCAAGGTCGAGCGGAGCTACTGTAGGCATCGGCTTCCGGTATTGTTCTATTGATAAAAGCATTTCCAGCAAATGCTTGGCGCAGTTCTACTGGAAATGCATAAAAATGGACAGATAGAGCATTTCCCGGTTCGAACAGAACCGGAAGCACTTTATCGGGCCTGACTGTTTTCGAAGCCGGCCTTCAGGGCGGCGGGGTCGAGTTCACGTCCGATGAAGACGAGGCGGCTTTCACGCTTTTCGTCTTCCTTCCAGGCACGCTGGTGGTCACCTTCGATGATCATGTGCACGCCCTGCACCACATAGCGGTCCGGATCGTCCTTGAAGGCGATGATGCCCTTGAGGCGCAGAATGTTCGGGCCTTGCGTCTGGGTGATGTTCTGAATCCACGGGAAGAATTTCGCCGGGTCGATTTCACCAGCCCTGAGCGATACTGACTTCACCGTCACATCATGGATCGGCGAGGCGTGATCGTGGTGATGGTCATGATCGCAGTCGGGACCGCACACATGGTCATGGTCGTGATGGTGGTCATGATGATCGTGATCATGCGCATGATCATGATGGTCATGATCATGGTCGCAATCCGGTCCGCATACGTGATCGGGATGATCATGGTCGAGAAAGTGCGGATCGTTGTCCAGAACGCGCTTCAGGTCGAAGGCGCCGCGATCCAGCACGCGGTCGAGCGGAATGGAGGCGCGCTCGGTGCGGTGGATGATGGCATGCGGATTGATGGCGCGAACGGTCGCCTCGATGGCCGCCAGCTCCTGTGGTGTCACGAGGTCGGTCTTGTTGATGAGCACGACATCGGCAAAGGCGATTTGGTCTTCCGCCTCGCGGCTGTCCTTCAGGCGCAGCGGCAGGTGCTTGGCATCGACAAGGGCGACAACGGCATCAAGGCCGGTCTTGGCGCGTACGTCATCATCCATGAAGAAGGTCTGCGCCACCGGAACCGGATCGGCAAGGCCGGTCGTTTCCACAACGATGGCGTCGAAACGACCCGGACGGCGCATCAGTCCTTCCACCACGCGGATCAGGTCGCCACGCACGGTGCAGCAGATGCAGCCATTGTTCATTTCATAGATTTCTTCGTCCGACTCGACGATCAGGTCGTTGTCGATGCCGATCTCGCCGAATTCATTGACGATCACGGCGTAACGCTTGCCGTGATTTTCGGTCAGGATACGGTTGAGAAGAGTGGTCTTTCCCGAACCCAGATAACCGGTCAGAACGGTCACGGGAATGCGGCCAGCTTCAGTGGTCGTCTTGGTTTCAGACGGAGCTTCGGTTTGGGCTTCAGCCTGGCTCATGGTTATGCCTCTTGAAGTTGTGGCCTTTTGAAATCGTGGTCCGGGATGGCCAGTGCGCGGCCAGCGCGAGCGGCACAGCACCGAAACCTCGGATAGGACAATTCATATAAGGGAAGGGCAGCGTGAATGCCATATGCAATGCTATAATATTACATTCGCCTAATCACATTCACGCCAGTTGGAACACGGGCCTTGCAGTATCTAACCTGCCTGATTGGCGAGACGTTGCAATTCGAACCGGGCGAGATCGAACCTGTCGACATCGCGCAGCAGTTCGATAAAGCCCGTCACCGCGTTGGTGATCAGCTTTTCCCCGGCTTCTGCCGTTGCGGTAGCAGCGTTGCCAGCAACCCCTTCCGGGTTGAGATCGTGCATCTTCCAGCCGAAGGCATGAGGGCCATAGGCGCGCAGGAACTTGAATTCCTCGGCGTAACGTGACTGGGCGTTGGAGAAATTGCGTGCCTTCGACATGTCCACCAGATCGGGGCGCAGCGCCAGCATCACCGATGTCTCGATGAAACCGCCATGAATATCGAGCGCTTTTTCCTCCGGCGTAATCAGGCCCTCCGGCAGGCCGAAGCGGGTCCAGCTTGTGGCGACCGCCAGCATGTCGAGCCGCGTGCGTAGTTCGGTTGCGACAATTGTCATCAATGGCGAATTTCCGCCATGTGCGTTCAGCATGACCAGTTTGCGAATGCCGCCAGCGTGAAGGTTTTCACCAATGCCGATCCACTGGTTCACGGCCTCGGCGAAGGCGAGGCTCTGGGTTCCCTCGGTGTCCATGTGTTCGATGGAATAGCCGACCGGCTGTGCAGGCAGGAAATTGACATTCAGCTCGGCAGGCAGCGCATCGCTGACACGCGCGACAATGCCTTCGGCGATGATCGTATCCGTTTCAAACGGCAAATGAGGCCCATGCTGTTCGTGAGCGCCAAGGGGCAGAACGACAATCATGTCGCTGTTTTGATCGCGCAGATCGGTCATGTTTTCCTCGCTTTTTTCATTTCATGGAGCCCCAGAGCGTAACGTCCGTTAGCCATGACAGCAACCGGGCCTTGTTGTTTCATAAGTCGGACAATATTTTACGATATATGGATGGATGGGACTATCGATCAGGCGACAGCAACTGGTTTATTTTGAACAGCGTATCTTGTCCGAAAACCGTTGGATGCTTTTCGGGATGCGCATCAAAGTGCCAACAAGGGCGAGGTGGCGATGAGCAAGGACAATAAGGCGGTTGTACTTTACCGGCTGCAATCCGTGGCAAGACTGTCGCGGACGGTGCTGGCCACGCGGCTTCTGGAACAGGGGCTCTATGCAGGGCAGGATGCAGTCATGCTGCAGCTGGCTGCGGAAGACGGACTGACGCCGGGCGTGCTTGCACAGCGGCTGGGTGTGCGTCCGCCGACCATCACCAAAACCATTGCGCGTCTGCAGGGGCAGGGGTTTGTTGCAAAGCGCGCCTCGGAGACCGATCAGCGCCAGTCGCATGTCTATCTGACGCAGACCGGTCTCGAGACCATCAAGGCGATCGAGAAATCCATTCGCAAGACTGAAAAGGACATGCTGAAGGGGCTCGACAAGAAAGATCGCAAGACCTTCCTCAAGATGCTGAGCCGGATGGAGAGCAATCTTGCGCTTCGCGGTGTCACGCGCATTCCCGATGAGCCTGAAACGGAGGTGCTTGAAGAGGACGACGTGGAATAGGCCTGTCGCTTATCAAGCTCTAACTATTTGTTTTGACGCGCATCTTGGCGGGAAACCGTGAAACACTTTTCAAGATGCGTGCTATCGAAAATGCTTCCAATTCAAGGTTTGCAATGGCATAACCGTTCGCAAGACGAACGGTCGCGTCTCACCTTGTCAGGTTGCGGCCGCGTCTCCGACTGCGGCACGGACCATTTTGGGGAGGCGACTTGGCCCAGAAAATAAAGCTATCGACCATCGCTGATGCGCTTGGTGTTTCGACAGCCACAGTTTCGCTCGCTTTGCGCGACAGTCCCCTCGTTGCCGACCAGACTCGCGAGAAGATCAAGGAACATGCCCGCGCCATCGGTTATATCTATAACCGTCGCGCTGCGAGCCTGCGCACCTCACGCTCCGGCATTGTCGGCGTCGTGGTGCATGACATCATGAATCCGTTCTTCGCGGAAATTCTCAAATCCATCGAAACGGAACTGGACCGGTCGCGGCAGACCTTCATCCTGTCCAACCATTACGATCAGCTCGAAAAGCAGCGCACCTTCATGGATACGCTTTTGCAGCTCGGCGCGGATGGGGTCATCATGTCGCCTGCCATCGGCACGCCGCCGGAAGACATCCAGCTTGCGGAAGATAACGGCCTGCCGGTCGTGCTGATCGCGCGTAGCGTCGAGGGTGTTCATGCGCCGGTTTTCCGGGGTGACGACGCCTATGGTATCGGCCTTGCCACCAATCACCTTATTTCACTCGGTCATACGCGCATCGCGATGATCGGCGGTACGGACCAGACCTCGACGGGCCGTGACCGTTATCGCGGCTATGTGCAGGCCATGGAAAAGGCCGGGCTCGAAGTTCGCCCCGACTGGCGCATTGCCGGGCCGCGCACGAAGCAGGGCGGCTTTGAAGTCGCGCCGCAATTTCTGGCGCTGAAAGACAAGCCGACGGCTGCGGTCTGCTGGAACGATCTGACCGCCATCGGCCTGATGAACGGCATTGCTCGCGCCGGGCTGGTGCCGGGCGAGGACATTTCCGTGACCGGCTATGACGATCTCGAGGAAGCGGCGATCGCAACGCCAGCGCTGACGACCGTCTGGAACGGACAGCGTGAAGTGGGACGCCGTGCCGCTCGCGCACTGCTGGACCAGCTCAACGGCGTCGAGGTTTCTTCGATGCAGGAACTTATCAAGCCGGAACTGCATATCCGGCAATCGACATCCAAGCCGAAACACGGCTGATTTCCCCCGCTCCGGCTCCGGTTACAGCCTTTGGGTTGACCGGTCGCCGGTCCCTCACGAACTGCGACATGCTGTCCAGAGGAATCCAGAGGAATATTGTCATGACCAAGCGCGACGCAACCGTTCTGGTGCTCGGAAACTTCAACGATTATGCCGTCGAGCGTCTGTCCGGTGAGTTTTCGGTGCGCCGCATACCACGCGGTGACGCGGCGCTGGTCGATGCCGACTGGGCAGGCGACATATATTGTATTGCCAGCATGTCCACCGTCGATGCGGCGCTGATCGATGCATTGCCCAATCTGAAAATAATCGGCAATTTTGGCGTCGGTTACGATGCGGTCGATGCAAAACATGCCGGTGCGAAAAATGTCATGGTCACCAATACGCCTGACGTCCTGACTGATGAAGTAGCCGATACGGCGCTTGGCCTTCTGATTGATACGGTGCGGGAATTGTCGAAGTCGCAGGAATTCCTGCGTGCAGGCAATTGGGTGAAGGAAGGCCGCTATCCGCTGTCGAAGCTGTCCTTGCGTGGGCGCAAGGTCGGCATTTTCGGCCTTGGCCGCATCGGCAAGGCGGTCGCCCATCGTGTCGAAGCTTTCGGACTGCCGGTTTCCTATCACAATCGTCGCAAGGCTGAAGGCGTCGCCTACGATTATTATCCGACCCTGCTCGAGCTGGCCAAGGCGGTGGACACACTTATTCTGGTCGCACCGGGCGGCGCGGAAACCGCGAAGGCAGTCAATGCCGAAGTGCTGAAGGCGCTCGGTCCGGACGGTGTGCTGATCAATGTCGGGCGCGGTTCGCTGGTTGATGAAGATGCGCTGGCCGCAGCGCTGAACGATGGCACCATCGCTGCTGCAGGTCTGGACGTTTTCGCGAACGAACCGTCAGTACCACAAGGCCTGCTTGATGCGCCCAACACGGTTTTGCTGCCGCATATCGCATCCGCATCGCAAAAGACCCGTCAGGCCATGGCGGATCTGGTGATCGACAATCTCATTGCATGGTTCGACACCGGCAAGGCGATCACGCCGGTGCCGGAAACGGTGCATGTGCAAGGCTGAAGCAGTCTGTCAGGGGAGTAGGGGAATATGTTTTGATTGCGCATGACCGCAACGAACTTTTACCCTTACTGTCCTACTGCCCGATGTTGACGCACAGCCTCTCCGAACGCCTCGAATATCTTGCGCGACGGAGCATCGGAATGCGCCCAATATTCCGGGTGCCACTGCACGCCGACGACAAATCCCTTCGCATTCCTCACGGAGACGGCTTCAACCGTACCGTCTTCGGCCACCGCCTCGACTTCAAGCTGCGGTGCAAGCTTGTCGATGGCCTGACGGTGAACGGAGTTCACGCGCACGCTTTCTTCTTTGAGGATTTCCGCAAGGCATGAGTTCGGGTTGAGCTTGATCGGGTGCTGGATGGCGAAGCGCTCGGCCTGGCTTTCGGATTCCGGGGCGCGGTGGTCCATCCGGCCTTCCATTTCCTGAATTTCGGTGGCGAGCGTGCCGCCCAGTGCGACGTTCAGCTCCTGTATGCCGCGGCAGATGGCCAGCACCGGAACACCTTTTTCGATGGCTGCGCGGATGAGTGGCAGCGATGTCGCATCGCGGGCATTGTCATAGGGCTCGAACGCGGCGCTCGGTTCGACGCCATAAAGCGCCGGATTGACGTTGGATTTGGAGCCTGTGACGAGAACGCCGTCCACCGCATCCAGAATGGCATCGAGATCCATCTTGTCGCCAAAACTTGGCACCAGAAGCGGCGTTACACCTGCGACGTCGATGGCGGCTGCCAGATATTGCTGGGGTGCTGCGTGCCAGGTGTAGTTTTCAAATGGCTTTACATCGGTCGGTACGGCAACGAGAGGGCGAGAAGTCTTGGGCATAATGTTCGTATCCACCAGTCGGATTATGCTCTTATCTGCTCTGTTCCTTACTTCTCCGCAATGGGTCGCGCAATCACGAACAGGTGTCGTCTTTCGGCTGCGCCATAGGTCTTTCGTCGTGCCTTCTGTGTATTGTGTTGATTTGAACCGATTTTTACGGTCGAAGATGGTTCAAATGCCGATCTCTATATTCTAGGAAGGTATAAAGAGGGATTGGCAGTTGAGGGGATGAATGACTGACGATCAGCTTTTCTCCGTCAGGGGCAAGGTTATTGCCGTGACGGGAGGGTCTTCGGGGTTGGGCCTGCGCATGGTTCATGTGCTGGCGGGGCACGGTGCGCGCGTGATTTCGATCTCGCGCACCCATGCAGGCGAAAGCATTTGCCCATCGGGCGGCGAAGTGCTGGAAATCATGGCGGATGTAACCCATCCGGATGAAATCGTGCGTGCTTTTGATGAAGCGGAAGAACGCTTCGGACCGATAACGACGCTCTTCAACAATGCCGGTGTCGCGCATATGGCACGCGCGCTCGACACGACGCGCGATATGCTGGAGCATATATTCGAGGTCAATGTCGCAGGCGCCTTTTTCGTGGCGCAGGAAGCAGCGCGCCGCATGATCGAGCGCGGCGAGGGCGGCTCCATCGTCAATACGACCAGCATTCTGGGCGAGCGTCCGCAGAAGGGTGCCGCCGCCTATTCCATGTCCAAGGCCTGCGTGACGCAGATGACGCGGGCGCTGGCGCTGGAATGGGCCGCGCACGATATTCGCGTCAACGCGATTTCCCCCGGATGGTTTCCAACGCGAATCAATGAAGATCAGCTGCAAGGCCCTGCCGGGGGCTACTTCAAAGGGCGGAACCCGATGCGGCGCCTCGGCGAGCCTGAGGATCTGGACGGGGTTGTGCTGATGCTGGCTTCCGATGCCAGTCGCTATATGACGGGTTCCGTCATTACCGTGGATGGCGGTCATCAGCTCTGACAAGGTTGGAAGTTTCTTTAGCGGTTATTTCCCGCGTCGTGACTTGTATGGCAGGTTTTTTCTCTAACGGACGGGGGTCTGGCGGTAGAATATCCACATCGACTAATCTGGATTAATTCTCGGGAATGCGGAAACTAACCTGTCCCTGTTCTCCCATTTTAGCCATTTCAGTAATATTAGGACGACTAAAACATGTATGCCGATGGTTGTGATTGCCCGTTGAGGGTTGTGCGTCTGTGGTTTTCCTTAAAAAATATCTGAATACATCTTATGGTGGTTGTCGTGACAGCTTGTGGTTTAATATCCCGAAAGATATTTTTAAGTCATTAGTGCGATATTGCCTCCCCGTATAAGGGATGAATGCATCGATATGTGGCAAAGCCGTAAACCTGAGATACCTGCAGATGTGCGGCTATCTTTTCTCAGAGCGCTGTATGGTAATCGTACCACGCTCTGGTTTGGCTTGCTCGCGCACGTTGTAGCCTGTGTCGTCATCTATGTGAAAACTGATGACTGGCGCTATCTGGTTTTTGGCGGTGTGTTCGCCATCATTGCTGTTGGTCGCATCTTCGACATGCACAAGTTCGACCAGGCAAAACAGCAGTCGCTGTCCCATGCCGATCTCGACCGCTGGGAAACACGCTATCTGATCGGCGCATCCGCCGTCTGCCTGACGCTCGGCATGTTGTGTTTCTTCTCAAGCTATGTGCTCAGGGATTCCTTTGCCGAACTTGCCAGCCTGACCGTGCTGCTTGCTTCGGTCGTTTCCATTGTGGGCCGCAATTATGCATCGGCGAAAGCCGTTGTTCTGATGTCGGCCTGCACGCTGATTCCGGTTCTGGCCGGGCTTATTCTGGCGGGAACGCCGTTTCACGTCATCATTGGCCTGCTGCTGATCCCGTACTTCCTGTCCAACATCCAGATGGCAAACGGTCTGCGCGAGTTTCTCTTCGCTGCAGTCATGGGCAAGCGACGCCTGTCCATTGTGGCCGGGCGTTTCGATGCGGCGCTCAACAACATGCCGCAGGGCTTGCTGATGTTCGACAGCCAGCAGCGCATTGCGGTCATCAACAATAAGGCCAAGGCGATGTTGCAGATCGCCGAACACACCAAGCTGCATGGCCGCAAGCTCGATGTCCTGCTGCGCTATTGCGCGAAGAAGGGACTGTTTCCGCAAAACGACCTGAAAAGCGTGCATGTGCGCATGCAGGATCTTCTGCTGGGCAAGCGCACGCGCGATATTTTCCAGCTTTCGAACCAGCGTTATATCGAATGTATCGGCAATCAGACCCTCAATGAGGGGGCCGTCCTGATGTTCGAGGATGTGACGCAGCGCGTGGAAGCGGAAGCGCGCATTCAGCATATGGCGCGTTATGACGGCCTGACAGGCCTGCCGAACCGCAATTATTTCGAAACCCTGGTGCGATCCATGCGTTCCCACCAGCAAGCAGGCACGCAGGCTGCGCTTATCGTCATTGACATCAATCATTTCAAGCATGTCAACGATACGTTGGGGCATCATACCGGTGACGTATTGCTGCGCCTGTTTGCAGAGCGGCTGAACTCGCTCGATCCGCAGCGTTTCGTCGCGTCACGCTTCGGCGGCGACGAATTCGTGGTGTTCGTCTTCAATCTGCGCAGCGAGGCCGACGTTGCAGGCGTGATGGATCATATCATGACCGTCGTGACCGGAGTCTACGATCTCGACGGCGATCAGGTGCATATCGATATCAGCGCGGGCATCGCGATCGAGGATATCGGAAGATGCGATGTCGGCAGCATGCATATCAGCGCCGATCTGGCACTCTACGAAGCCAAAAGCATGGAAGACAAGCCCTGGTCGATCTTCATCGATGCGATGGACACCAAATATCGCGGGCGCCAGAAACTCAAAGCCGATTTGCGGCTTGCCATCGAGCATGGCGAGATCAAGGTCGTCTATCAGCCCATCGTCAGCGCGCAGTCCCTGCGCGTTGTTGCGTGTGAAGCGCTGGCGCGCTGGGAGCATCCGCAGCTTGGCTTTGTGCCGCCTGCGGAATTCATTCCGCTTGCGGAAGAAATGGGCATCATCACCGACATTACCCGCTTCATGCTGGCGCAGGCCTGTGCCGACTGTCTGTCATGGGGCGACCGCATCGGCGTTTCGGTCAATCTTTCGGCCATCGATCTGAAAAGCAATGACATCGCCCGCGACATCGCCAATGCCTTGCAGAAATCAGGCCTTCCGGCTCACCGCCTTGAGGTGGAAGTGACGGAAAGCGCCATCATCTCGGACCGCAACAAGACTTCGATGGTGTTGCAGCGGCTCAAGAACGCCGGGATCAATATCGCGCTGGATGATTTCGGCACCGGCTATTCCAGTCTCAGCTATCTCAACACCTTGCCATTGACCAAGGTGAAGGTCGACCGTTCCTTCGTGCGCGACATCACCACTGACCGGCGCTCGCTCATGCTGCTTCGCGGCGTTACCCAGCTTTCGCACGAGCTTGGGCTGGGCGTGACAGTCGAAGGTGTCGAAACAGAGGAACAGCTTGCGCTGATCCGTGTGGCGGCGGGTGCCGATCTCGTACAGGGCTATCTTCTCGGTATGCCTGTGCCTGTGGAAGCGATCAGCGCTATGACCACGAAAGCCGCAGCGCGCCGCGACGGCGGGCGAACCGTCGCCTGATTATTTCAGATTTAACTGTTTGTGTTGGACGAGCTTCTCGCGGTTTTTCAAAGTACTGCGAAGTGTTTGGCATGTCTCATCTACGACGCTTAATGTCGTTGCCACTTCTCGTGTAAATCACAGGAATTTGAATATAAATATAATAATTGGGATTTTTTGAGATGCACGTATCATGCTCTTAATGTCTTAGGAGGATGTATATAAGTATTTCGTTATTTGCTTATAAGATGTCTATCAAATTCAATTTGAATATTTAAAGGGGAGGCGATGAAACGATTTTTTCGCTATGCTTTATATGGACTGATCGGGCTTGTTGTTCTTGCCGGTGTTGGTACTGCGGTCTTCTGGAAGAAAATCCACGAAAGCTGGGCGGTCTATCAATATGCCCGGATGTTCAAGGGGCCGGAAATTTTTGAAAACTTCCGCAATGTTTACAGGCGCTATCCATCGGTGCGCATCCCGCATGAGGGCGAAGTCAGCCAGTTGGCGAAAGACGAGCGGCCCTTGCCGGAGACTTTTGTCTACAAGGGTGAGACCCGCAAGATTTCCGACTGGCTGAAGCGCGGCGGCACGACCGGTTTCATTGTTCTGAAAGACGGCGTGATCGTCCACGAGGAATATGATCACGGCAATACCGAGGCCACCCAGAGCATCGCATTCTCCATGTCGAAATCTGTCGTTTCCTTCCTTGTCGGCAATGCCGTTCGGGACGGTCTGATCGATATCAACCAGCCGGTCGACCGCTATTCGCCGGTGCTGGCCGAGGGCGGATAGAAGGGCGTTACGGTCAAGAACGTGCTGCAGATGGCGTCGGGTATCGGATTTAACGAGAACTATGGCGACCTCAATTCCGATATCGTTCGGTATGCTGTCGAGCTTCTGACTGGCTCGATCACAAATTTCACCGCACATCTGAAAAATGAACGCCCGCAGGGAACGCTCAGCCACTATGTGTCGGCGGATACGCAAGTGCTCGGGCTGGTTCTGGAAGGCGCGACTGGTGTTCGTTTTCAGGATTATTTGAAAGACAAACTCTGGTCAAAGCTTGGAGCGGAAGCCGATGTCTATTGGGCGGTGGATCCCACCGGTGAAGCTGCTGCCGGGGCCGGTATGAACGCCGTTCTTCGCGATTATGCGCGTTTCGGCCTGCTCTATCTCAATGAGGGTCGCAACTTCAAGGGCGAGCAGCTTGTACCGGCGCAATGGGTGCACGATTCGGTAACGCCGGATGCGCCTTATCTGATGCCCGGTCGCAAGGATGCGCTCGGCAAAATTCCGTTCGGTTATGGCTATCAGTGGTGGACGCCGGTTGACTGGCAAGGCGACTATAGTGCCGTTGGCATCTATGGGCAGTTCATCTATGTCAATCCTGCCAAAGGTGTCGTCATTGCCAAGACCTCGGCATATTCCAATTACAATGTCGACGGGCAGGATATGAAGGACGAAACGATGTATGCGTTTCAGGTTATCGCCAACGCGCTTTGAAGGCCCGTTTACGGGGCCATTTTGCATTTTTATCGCGTTCGTCACGTGTAAAAGCACAATCCAATTGTGGTGAAGGAGTGTTTTTTGTGGGGCAATAAAAAGGCAGCGCAAAAAGTTATATCTTTACACGCTGATAAAGGCGCATATTCTGCGCACTGATTTGTGGGGCGCGGAAAATCGATTGCATGACGAATACAGCTGTTACAGGCGATAAACCGCCATTGTCCAATTTCGCGCGACAGCTGTTGCAGTTTCTCGACCGGGTGGAATATCGCCGCATCGTCCATGCGGAGGACCTCGAGGAAATCGGCCGTCTGCGTTACCGTTCCTACCGGACGCGCAATGTCATGCATGAGGCGGAAGTGCCGTCTATCGTTGATGATATCGACCGCGATAGCCATGCCTTCGTCTATGGCGTCTATGTGGACGGGCAATTGGTCAGCACGCTGCGCATCCATCATATTACGCCCGATCATCGTCGCGGCACGAGCTATGCACTGTTCCCGGATATTCTTGATCCGCTGCTCAATAGCGGCATGCATTTTGTTGATCCGACCCGTTTTGCCGCCGATCCCGAGCTATTGAGCGAATATCCGGCCATTCCCTATATCACGCTGCGCATAGCGGCGATGGCATCCGAATTTTTCGCGGCAGATCAATGTCTTGCCTCGGTGAAGCCGGAACATATGGCGTTCTATAAGCGCATATTCGGCACCTCTGTCATGGCCGATGCGCGCGAACATGAAGGCTATGGAATCAGGGTCGGGCTTGGTTCCGCACCTATCCGCAATATTCGCGATGCGGTGGCGGTGCGCTTTCCGTTTTTCAAGTCGCAGCCGCATGAACGCCATGCGATGTTTGGTGACATGCGCAGCAGTTCCGTGCCGCTGACGATTTTGCCGACGGCGAAATATACTGGCCTCGGCGTATGAGAATCTAAAAACATCGCCGGATATTAAACAATTAAATGTAGCCAGAGGGGTGGTTTCGCTTTACGAAGATTGCGGAACCGCTTCTGCGGAGAGAGGGTAGTGCGACGAAAAGCCTTGCTGTCAAAGCATCGGTTTGTTCGGTCGCGCATTGAAGATTGCAGTTATTTTCGCTTAACATGACGGTGTATGGGCGGAAATTCTGAATGGGTGGAACTAAAATGGCAGAACATCATACGACGGCTCCGGCTGAACTTGGCGCACCGATGGATTATTCCGAGCATGAGAAAACTTATGCCGGTTTCACGGGCCTGGTTAAATGGGGCACGGTGGCGCTCGTCGCCCTTATGATTGCCATGGCGTTCGGCTTTTTTGCTGGTGGTTTCTTCTCCGCGACCGTTCTTTTCATTCTAGTTTGTGTCGCTGCCTGGTTCATCCTCTAGCGCATCCTTTCGCTGCCGGATGGAGACCAACCGGTGGCGCACGATGCAGCTTTGGTGCTGAACCGGGATTAACCCGCACGATTTGATCGAATGCCTTGGCATGGGGTACCGTGCCGAGGGTTTATGCATGTCTGTAGTTCATTTTTAGAGCGCATCCCGAAAAGTGTGAAACGGTTTTCGGACCAGATGCGCGTTACAAAACAATAGTTAGAGCGCGTTTCGATCTGATTCAATCAGTTCGAAACGCGCTCTAAAAGGGCTTCTTCCCGGAAGCCCGTAATGCCGCCTGACCGGGGGAACCCCGGAAGAACGCCACGAAAGGGAAACCAGCTTGGCCCAGACGTTATTTATCCCGAAAGAGAGTGACCCCAGCGAGACCCGCGTTGCTGCGTCGGCGGAGACGGTGAAGAAGTTCATCGCGCTCGGTTTCGACGTTGTGGTGGAAAAAGGCGCTGGCGAGAAATCGCGCATTCCCGATGCCGAGTTTACGGCAGCCGGTGCCCGCATCGGCACAGTGGCGGATGCCAAAACGGCGGATGTGGTGCTCAAGGTGCGGCGTCCGACGGACGCGGAACTCAAAGGGTATAAATCGGGCGCAGCGCTCTTCGCCATGCTTGATCCCTACGGACATGAAGACGCCGTGGCGGCACTCGCCAAGGCCGGAATTTCGGCTTTCACGATGGAGTTCATGCCGCGTATCACCCGTGCGCAGGTGATGGACGTCTTGTCGTCGCAGGCCAATCTCGCCGGTTATCAGGCGGTGATCGATGCGGCGGAAGTCTATGACCGCGCCATGCCGATGATGATGACGGCAGCGGGCACCGTGCCTGCCGCCAAGGTGTTCGTTATGGGGGCGGGCGTTGCCGGTCTTCAGGCCATTGCAACGGCGCGCCGTCTCGGTGCTGTCGTGACGGCAACCGACGTTCGCCCCGCCGCCAAGGAGCAGGTCGCTTCGCTCGGCGCGAAGTTCATCGCCGTTGAGGACGAAGAGTTCAAGGCTGCGGAAACTTCCGGCGGCTACGCCAAGGAAATGTCGAAGGAATATCAGGCGAAGCAGGCCGCACTTGTTGCCGACCATATCGCCAAGCAGGATATCGTCATCACAACGGCGCTCATTCCGGGGCGTCTGGCGCCGCGTCTGGTTTCCAAGGAAATGGTCGCTTCCATGCGTCCGGGTTCCGTGCTGGTCGATCTCGCGGTCGAGCGCGGCGGCAATGTCGAAGGCGCAGTTGCGGGTCAGATCGCTGACGTGAACGGTGTCAGGATCGTCGGTCACCTCAATGTGTCGGGCCGCATCGCCGCGAGCGCATCGCAGCTTTATGCACGCAACCTGATCGCCTTCGTTGAAACGCTGGTCGACAAGGAAGCCAAGGTCCTGAAAATCGACCCGGAAGAAGAGCTGGTCAAGGCTACGCTTCTGACCCATCAGGGCAAGATCCTGCATCCGGCGTTCGCCAAGGCTGAGACAGCACCGGCTCCGGTTGTTGTTGAAAAGGCTGCCAAGCCAAAAGCCGCGCCGAAACCGAAAGCGGAAAAACCGGCAGCAAAGGCAGCGGCGCCGAAGGCAGCTGCCAAGCCTGCGAAAAACGCACCTGCAAAGGCGCCGAAGACGACGTCTTCCCCCAAGTCTCCAGTTGATGGAGGAGAGGCATAATGGCCGATACAAATCTCGACAAAGCCCTTGAGGGCCTTAATCAGGCTGTGGACGCCGTGCGTCAGGCCGCGGAAAACGCCGGTGGTCTGGGCGATGCTGCGGCGGCTGCCGCGCATGCCGCATCGGGCGGCGCGATCGATCCGTTCGTGTTCCGCTTTGCGATTTTCATTCTGGCGATTTTCGTCGGCTATTACGTCGTGTGGTCGGTTACGCCTGCGCTGCACACTCCGTTGATGGCCGTTACCAACGCCATTTCATCGGTGATCGTGGTGGGTGCGCTTCTGGCGGTTGGCCTTTCGCTTTCGGGCTGGGCAACCGGCTTCGGTTTCATTGCGCTCATTCTAGCGAGCGTCAACATTTTTGGCGGCTTCCTGGTCACCCAGCGCATGCTCGCCATGTACAAGAAAAAAGAAAAGTGAGGCTGAACCATTATGAGCGTTAATCTCGCAGCCTTCCTTTATCTCGTCTCCGGCGTGTTGTTCATTCTGGCGCTGCGCGGCCTGTCGCATCCGACGACCAGCCGTCAGGGCAATATGTACGGCATGATCGGTATGGCGATTTCCATCGTCACCACGCTTCTGCTGGCGCGTCCAAGCTTCGGCGGCCTGGTCCTGATCGTCATCGGTATTGCCATCGGTGGCGGTATCGGTGCCGTCATTGCACGCCGCATCGCCATGACGGCCATGCCGCAGCTTGTTGCCGCGTTCCACTCGCTGATCGGCCTTGCCGCCGTTCTGGTGGCCGCTGCCGCAATTTACTCGCCGCATTCCTTCGGTATCGGCGAAGTGGGCCAGATCCACGGTCAGGCGCTGATCGAAATGTCGCTGGGCGTGGCCATCGGCGCAATCACCTTCACCGGCTCGATCATCGCCTTTCTCAAGCTTGACGGTCGCATGTCGGGCAAGCCGATCATGCTGCCGGGACGTCATGTCATCAACGCCGCTCTGGCCGCAGCCATCGTGTTGCTGGTCGTTGTGCTGGTGAACACCGAAAGCCATTTCGTGTTCTGGCTGATCGTGCTTCTGTCGCTGGTGTTCGGCGTGCTGATCATCGTGCCAATCGGCGGCGCAGACATGCCGGTCGTGGTCTCCATGCTCAATTCCTATTCGGGCTGGGCAGCGGCAGGCATCGGCTTCACACTTGGCAATCTGGCGCTGATCATCACCGGCGCGCTGGTCGGCTCTTCGGGCGCGATCCTGTCCTACATCATGTGTAAGGGCATGAACCGTTCGTTCATCTCGGTCATTCTCGGCGGCTTTGGCGGCGATACGTCCGGCGGTCCGGCTGGTGAGGTCGAACAGCGCCCGGTCAAGCAGGGTTCTGCCGACGATGCGGCCTTCATCATGAAGAACGCTTCCAAGGTCATCATCGTGCCGGGCTACGGCATGGCGGTGGCGCAGGCGCAGCACGCGCTGCGGGAAATGGCCGACAAGCTCAAGGCGGAAGGCGTGGAAGTCAAATACGCCATCCATCCGGTGGCCGGTCGTATGCCGGGCCATATGAACGTGCTTCTGGCCGAGGCCAACGTGCCTTACGATGAAGTGTTCGAGCTGGAAGACATCAATTCGGAATTCGCGCAGGCCGATGTGGCTTTCGTGATCGGCGCGAACGACGTCACCAATCCGGCGGCGAAGACCGATCCGAAGTCACCGATCTTCGGCATGCCGATCCTTGATGTCGACAAGGCAGGCACGGTTCTGTTCATCAAGCGCGGCATGGGCTCCGGCTATGCGGGCGTGGAAAACGAACTGTTCTTCCGCGACAACACCATGATGCTCTTCGCCGATGCGAAGAAGATGGTGGAGAGTATTGTGAAAGCCCTCGATCACTAGGCCTTCGATATTCGGGTTCTGGCGGCCTGCAAATGGCGCGGTTCTGCGCTTCCGGTGCTCATGTACGTTAAGTACACTCCGCTCCGGTTCTCGAACCTCACCATTTTCGGCACGCCATTTCCCCGAATCTCATAAGGCCGGAGTGCCCGGTTGGAAAACAAAAAGGCGGCTTCGAGCCGCCTTTTTGTTTGAGTTTTCGATCGGGCTTCAGCCGTAGATCATCTTGTCCTGCAACGCGCGCAGTTCGGCGATCTTGGAGCCCGGCTGCGGTGCCGCATTGGCATAGGTGATGAGTTCGCCCTTCCTGATCGGCGCGATGACCGTGCCGTTCTGGAGCAGGCCGCAGGGGATGGCCTTGGCCGCACGCGCTTCAGGCGTCGTCATGATCCACGAGCGGTAGCAATATTGCCCGATGGCATCCAGATGATCGCCGGGCTGCAAGTCCTTCTTGGCGACGGCGCAGACTTCCGCCACAGGCTTTGGCAGCGGCACCATATCGGTCTTGCCGTGCAGCACGACACGAGCGACGGTGAGCGGCACTTCCAGCGAGGTGAGGTGGAAAGGCCGATGGAAGGTGAAGTAGGGGCCTTTGCCCATCTTCAGGTCTTCCAGACGTTCGACCAGGCGCGGATGTTCCATCTTGGCGATGACGAAGACACCGGGCGACACGCCGCGCCCGATGGAATAATCGACCACGCCGGTCTTGTTCAGAACACCGCCGTCTTCCTTCGGAATCAAAGTGCGGTTCAGCTCGTTAATGGCTGCCTTGGGGCCATGCATGCCCGCAATATCCGGCACAAGGCCGGTTGCATTGGCGATGGCCGCCATTTCAACCATCGTTTTGGAACCATCGACGAACTCCACCAGCAGGCGGACATTCATATTCCGGCGGTCGGCTTCTTCCTGATAGTCGTCTGGGATCGCGTCGAAATTGAGCGGATTGTTCTTGCCCTTGCCAGCGGCCACGACCTTGTGCCCCATGGCGGAAACGAACTCGATCAGTTCCATGCAGGATGACGGCTCGTCGCCCGCGCCAAGGGAATAGATCACGCCCTGCTTGTCGGCCTCGGCCTTGAGGTAGGGCCCGATTGTGACATCCGCCTCGACGTTCATCATGACGAGATGCTTGCCATTCTGGATGGCCTTGATGCCGGTCTCGGCACCCACTTCCGGAATGCCGGTCGCATCGATGATGACATCGAGCAGCGGATTGGAAAGGATCAGGTCATTGTCATCGGTGACGGCGATCTTGCCGTTTTCGATGGCGCTGGTCATTGCGGATTCTGTGCGGGCTTCTCGCGCGTTTTCCTCGTCGCCATAGGCGGTGCGGACAGCTTTGAAAGTGTTGGGTAGTCTGCGGGCAGAGAGCGCGCCGACTTCGATGCCCTGCATCCGCGCCACCTGCGTGACGATGTCGGTGCCCATTTCGCCAGCGCCAATCAGACCGATGCGGATCGGCTTGCCGGTTTCCGCTCGCGCTGCGAGATCGCGCGCCAGTCCTACCAGTGCCACATTTGTCGTCATGAAACTCTCCGCAAAACTTCAAGGCCGCTTCTTCGCGGTAATTTTGTCACGCTTATGTTGTTATAGATGCGTATTGGATGAACAGTCTCTATATCAACACTGACAGACGCGCATCCCCAAACTGCGCGACAAAATATGCATCCCTTTAGTGGGCCACTGGAGCCAAAATGAGCAGCGTATCCCCTTTCGATCTTGTGATCTTCGACTGTGACGGCGTTCTTGTCGATAGCGAGCCGCTTTCCTGTCTGGCTTTCGAGCAGGTCTATGCCAATCACGGCATGAAGCTGCCGGAAGGAACAGTCGCCAAGGGCATCGGTATGAAGCAGGCCGATATCATGAAGATGATCGAGGACATGACCGGGCACCGTCTGCCGGAGGAGGCTACGAGCCAATTCTGGCCCGAGACGAAAATCCTGTTCGCGGAGGCTCTGCAGCCAACCATCGGCATTGCCAACTTCCTGCGCGATCTGCCGCAAAAGCGTTGCGTGGCATCGTCGTCGCAGCCGGAGCGTATCGCATTCAGCCTGGAAAAGACCGGCATCAGCCATTATTTCGGCGATGCCGTTTACTCGTCCAGCATGGTCAAGCGCGGCAAGCCAGCGCCAGACCTGTTCCTGTTTGCAGCCGACAAGATGGGCATCGATCCGGCGCGTTGCGTGGTGATCGAGGATTCTCCCTTCGGTGTCGAAGGCGCTATCGCGGCAGGCATGACGGCATTCGGCTATACGGGCGGCGGACATACCTATACCGGGCACGCCGAAAAATTGACGGGCAGGGGTGCGCATAGGGTTTTCTCGCACTGGGATGATATAGCACGGGAAATTCTGGTTGCCGCCTGAGTTTTATGGGTTAAACACAAGGCAAATCACATCAGCAGGAATAGCCAGCGAATGAAAGACGCAATCACGCTCGACCAGTTGCGCGAGGCAATCGGCACGGAAGTCGGATGTTCCGAGTGGCGCGAAGTCACGCAGGAAATGATCAACCAGTTCGCAGATGCGACCGACGATCATCAGTTCATCCATGTCGACCCGGAACGCGCCGCCAAGGAAACGCCGTTTGGCGGCACCATCGCGCATGGCTTCCTGACGCTGTCGCTACTCTCTACGCTGGCTTACGAAGCGCTTCCGATGCTGGAAGGTGCTACGATGGGCATCAATTACGGCTTCGACAAGCTGCGCTTCATGTCGCCAGTCAAGACCGGCGCCCGCGTGCGCGCCCGCTTCAAGCTGGCGGATGCGGATATCCGCCCGTCAGGTCGCGTGGTCAATCATTATGATGTGACGCTGGAAATCGAAAACTCGCTGAAGCCTGCGCTGACGGCCACCTGGCTGACGATTGCCGTCGTGGAGCCGCCGGAGGCTTAAGCAGTTCAAGCCGCTTCGCTATGCCGAACCGGAAGCCGTCCTTCTTCATCGAGAGGGGCGGCTTTTCCTTTGTGTTCGGTCATCAGATCGCGGAAGAAGAACGGGCCGTGCAGGAACATGCCGAAATCGTAGAAATTCTTCTTCTCCGCCCCGCGCATGTAAAGCAGATGCATCAGGAAGAAATTGCCCTTCGACCGCTTGTAGCGGTTTTCGCTGTGCACGTTCTTGAAGCGGATGCGGTTGATAAGCGGCGGGTTGGTGGTCTCTAGCTTCAGCACCTTGGCCGGGTCCGAGCCGTAGAAGTGGATAATGTCGGTCAGCACCTGGAATTCCGACCACAGGACCGGGCTTTCCTCGATCACCACGCGCACGTCCTCGCGCAATGATTTCGCCTTGGGATGGAGAGCGATCATCATCAGGCATGAGCCGATGGCGAGCAGCGACACGGGCTGTTTTGCCAGAAGATTGGGACGCACACGCTGCAGGTCGGCAAGCGCCTCCACTGCAGGAACCGTGCCAAGACTATGCGCAACGATGATGACCTCATCGGCATTGCTGGCTTCGATCTTCTGCTTCAGGGCTTCCGCAAAAGCCTTGCGCCGCTGGTTGAGCTTCTCGTTGCGCCCGTGGATACGATCATAGGCCGCAGACCAGTCGTCGAGCAGATAGGACATGAAAAACCGGTCGCCGGGTTTGCGCACGAGCAGGGTTGCGACGACGGCGGCAAGTGGAACCGACCACAAGAGATGCAGCGCGGAAAGGCCTGCTGCCATCGGTGTGAAAGCGAGCAAGGCAGCGATAGCCAGAATCGCCAGCGACAGCAGAAATGGCCACAGGAAAAACAGGACAAAGCGCCAGCTCGTCGTCAGATAGCGCCACAGCGTTCCGGTGAAGAGGATGTTCAGGAATGCGTGAAAGCCGGTCAGCATCCGCTTCGGTGTGGAGCGCGCGGCGTAATCGTCAAAAATATCCGCAGTGCCGAACTGGCAGAATTCGGTTTCCGTCTGCCAGCCATTGCCCACGGTGACGGCAGTGGTCGTGCCGCAATCGTCAGGCTCCTCGGTCATGGGCGGAAGCTTGGTCTTTGCCTTCCACAGGCGGTCGAAATCCTTCAGGGCCTGCGCGTGGCGCACGCGGACGGCTTTCGGGTGCAGACCTTCATAGCCTGTGAACTGGATAACGAGTCGTTTGCGGAGGGACATCAGGAGAATCGGATAAATTGAGAGGAGGCATTATCGGTTTGCTGGCAAAATGCTATGCATAGCTATTGAGGCCGAATTATGCGGGAAACGCGTGCCGCTTAGCCTATTCGCGCGGTTGCGGCCATAGTAATTCGTGTGCAAGCCGGTATTTCACGCAAGCCGGTGGGCAAAGTTGCATCTTGAGGTGGACAGGCTAGGCTCTTTCTGGTATTAGCCACGACCAATTTGCAGCGTATCCGTTGCGAAGCTTGGGAGCCTTTGGGCGTTGCTCGGCCGGTCAGACCGGCTGAAATCGTTAAAAGACCCCCTAACGGCCTCAGGCTTAACCGAAATTCTAACCGATACGGGAATACACGTGCAGGTACTCGTCCGCGATAATAATGTTGATCAGGCTCTCCGCGCTCTCAAGAAAAAGATGCAGCGCGAAGGTATCTTCCGCGAAATGAAGATGCGCGGCCACTATGAAAAGCCGTCCGAAAAGCGCGCTCGCGAAAAGGCAGAAGCCGTTCGTCGTGCACGCAAGCTGGCCCGTAAGCGCGCTCAGCGTGAAGGTCTCATCGGCGGCCGTCCGGGCGCTCGCTGATCGACCTTGAAAACAGGCGCTGCTGGACAGCGCCTTTTTTGCTTTCCGGTGCTGGCTTCAGCTTGCGCCGGATTTTGCACGTTTTGACTTCAGATATTTGAGGTTGTTTCCCGCGCAGTGTGAAGCGATTTTATGTCGGCTAGTGGATTGAATTTGACGTTTGATACCCGTCCGACATTGATCCCGTTTCAAACGTCGGAATCAGACCACTAGATGTATTTTCATAACTTCGAGCCTCTATTTTTAATGCAGCGTTACGAAAAGTTTATGGACTTCTTGCACACCATTATGTGTAAAAACAAATAATTAGGATATTCAACTGTCAGGCGGGTTATCCGAAGGCAAGCCAAGCTTAAGAACATGCCGCCTTTTTGCTGTTTTTATCTGCTGGTTGAGACCAGTATAATACCGTAACAGACAGAATAGCCCGGCATGAGTTAGCCCCGCAAACCGGGCTGGCACGGGATGGAAAAGAGGCAGAAGGGCCTTGCGCCCCTATGCGAGCTGAAAGGAATGCAGTCGTTGCCCACGCGCTTGAAGATGATGCAATCGTCTGGAACAGGTCGAAACGGCCTTCTCATTGCCGCCGCACTTCTGGCTTTGACCGTTGCTGGCTGCCAAAGCTCCACAACCACCGCACTCAGCACTGTCGATAAGGCGCAGGGGTCGAGCGAGAACATCAGTTCGCTGACAAGCGTGATCCAGAGCAATCCGCGCGATCCGGAAGGCTACAATGTGCGTGGTTCCGCCTATGGCAAGTCCGGGCGCTACAAGGAAGCGCTGCGCGATTTTGATCAGGCAATAGCGCTCAATCCGAATTTCTATCAGGCCTATGCCAACCGCGCGCTGGTCTATCGCTATATGGGCGACAGCACCAAGGCCGTGCAGGATTACAGCAAGGCCATCCAGCTTAATTCGCAATATGACGCTGCCTATATCGGGCGCGGCAATGTCTACCGTCAGGCGGGCCGTCTCGATCAGGCGCTTAGCGACTTCAATCAGGCTATTGCCCTGCAGACCACCGACGGTCGCGCCTACCATAATCGCGGCCTGATTTATCAGGCCAAGGGCCAGCACAAGCAGGCCATCGAGGACTTCTCCAAGGCAATTTCGCTCAATTCCACGGCGCCGGAACCTTATAACGGTCGCGGCATTTCCTATGTGGCGCTCGGCGACTACGACAATGCCTTCGACGATTTCAACACAGCCATTACGCTTGACCAGAATATTGCGGAAAGCTGGGCCAATCAGGCGCTTGTCTACGAGCACAATGGCGACAAGGCCAAGGCTGCGAATTCCTATTCGCGCGCGGTACAGCTTGATCCGAAATATCAGCCTGCAAAAGACGGTCTGGCCCGCACACGCGGATAACCTTCGATATTATCAAGAATTGAAGAGTGATAGCGGCGTTTTCCAAAATCGAAAGCGCCGCTTTTCTTTATAGTTGGCCGCGATATATTGAATCTTATGTCGCTCTTCGATCACATCGGTTTCAAAGCCCGTAACGTCAATCGCAGCCTTTCCTTTTACGAAAGCTGCATGCCTGAACTTGGCCTGGAGGTCATTGCCCGATCAGGCAGCGGTTTCTTCGTCAGCGGGGGAGAGCGGGCGCCGGTTCCGTTTCTATGGATCCATGGCAGCCACGATGGGGCAGGCGCTGGCGAGGACAAGCCCGGCGACCGCCTGCACCTGATGTTTACAGCCGGAAGCCGCGAGGCGGTGGAGGCGTTTCATGAGGCCGCGCTGAAGGCAGGCGGCAGGGATAGCGGCGGCCCCGGCTATCAGGGACCGGAAGAGATGGGCTATTACGCGGCACTGGTCTTCGATCCGGACGGAAACACGCTGGAAGCGGGTTTCCGCGAGAGGAAAAGATAAGCGGACCAGTAAAGGGTCAGGCGCGCAGGTTGCGCTTGTCCAGACGGCTCACCAGCCGGTCGCCGATCCACTGGATGCCGCAAACCATGATGATGAGGATGATCACGACTGCGATCATGATCTGCGTCTCGAAGCGCTGATAGCCATAGCGAATGGCAAGATCGCCGAGACCGCCAGCACCGATGGCGCCCGCCATTGCCGATGCGCCGACCAGAGTGATGATCGTGACCGTGAAGCCCGCGATGATGCCCGGCAGGGCTTCCGGAACCAGCACTTCGCGCACGATGGTCCAGCGGTTTGCACCCATGGAGCGCGCGGCTTCGATGAGGCCGTGGTCCACTTCACGCAACGACACTTCCGCAATACGCGCATAATAGGGAATAGCGGCAATGGAAAGCGGCACGATGGAGGCCCATGTGCCGATGGACGTGCCGACGATGAAGCGCGTGACGGGAATGAGCGCCACCAGCAGAATGATGAACGGAACCGAGCGGAAGCCATTGATGATGGCGCCGAGGATCGTGTTCAGCGTCAGGTTCTGTGCGAGGCCACCCCGTTCAGTCAGGATCATGATGAGGGCAAGCGGCAGACCGACGACGAGCGAGATCAGGCTCGAAAAGCCGGTCATGATGATGGTCTCCCAGAAGGAGCGCCAGAGAAGATCAAGCATCGCCTGAGACATAGCCGAGTACCTCCGTGGCGTCTGCATGGGTGTTGAGATAGGTGATTGCGGCGTCGAACTTCGCTTTGTCCTCAGCGGGCAGGCTGATGAAGAGCGTGCCGACTGGCTCTCCCTGGATCGTGTCCATGCCGCCATGGATCAGTTGCGGCACAAGGCCGGTGGTCACTGTCACATCGTTGAAGAATGCGCCTTTTGCGGCTGCGCCCGACAGCTTTACCTTCAGTACGGCGAGGGCGCCGGATTTTTCCAGCTGGTCGCGCCAGACGGCAGGCAGTTCCGGCGTCAGCACCTGCAACATGCTTTGCGTGACGGGCGATTGCGGATTGGCAAAGACTTTCCAGACCGGACCGTCCTCGGCGATAGCGCCGTGGTCGAGCACGATGACGCGGTCGGCAATGCGGCGGATGACTTCCATCTCATGCGTGATGAGCAGGATGGTAAGGCCGAGCTTGGTGTTGATGTCTTTCAGCAGCGCGAGAATGGACTGCGTGGTTTCCGGGTCGAGCGCGGATGTCGCTTCGTCCGAAAGCAGCACAGCCGGTTCGGCAGCAAGGGCGCGGGCAATGCCGACGCGCTGTTTCTGACCACCGGAAAGCTGGGCTGGATAATGCTTTGCCTTGTCGGAAAGGCCGACCAGTTCCAGAAGTTCCGCAACACGCCTGGCGCGTTCGGCCTTCGGCTTGCCCGCGATCTTCAGCGGCAAAGCGATATTTTCCGCAACCGTCTTGGCCGAAAGCAGATTGAAATGCTGGAACACCATGCCGATGCGGCGGCGCAAGGGGCGCAGTGCGTCTTCGCCAAGACCAGTGATTTCGCGACCTTCGATCAGGATCGAACCGGCATCCGGCTTTTCAAGGCCGTTGACGCAACGGATCAGCGTGGACTTGCCCGCGCCGCTGCGACCGATGATGCCGAGAATTTCGCCGCGCGCGACGGAAAGCGAAACGCCGTTGATAGCTGCCGTATCGCCGAACATTCGGCGCACGTCTTTCATCTCGACGATGAGCGCTGATGTGGCGGGTGGCTTTTCAATGGTCACGGTCGTTTCTTCTATAGTTTGATGCGCCGCTGCGAACAGCGGCTGTTTTATTAAGGTTCAAGGAAGGATGATGCCTCGCTCAAGCCATCAGTTTTTGCTGTGGCGATGCTTTAGGGCAATTTTTGTCGGTACGTCAATAAAAGCCGCGCCGGAAACGGTTCCGGCGCGGTCGTTCAAGCTTCAAAAGCGATTATTTCCAGGCCGGGATGCCGGTGCCCTTGTAGGCACGGTCGATTTCGGCCTTCACGGCGTCGTTCTGGAACGAAGCCACGAGGTTTTTCACCCATTCGGCGTTTTCATCTTCGGTGCGGACCGCGATGAAGTTGTTGTACGGGTTGTTTTCCTTCGATTCCCAGCCGATTGCCTCTTCCTTCTTGAGGCCTGCCTTTGCTGCCCAGTCGTTGTTCACGATGGCTGCATCGAGGTCATCAATGGAACGGCCGACAACACCGGCGTCGAGTTCCTTGATCTCAAGCTTCTTCGGGTTTTCGACGATGTCGATCGGGGTGGCCAGAATGCCTGCATCTGGCTTCAGCTTGATGAGGCCTTTTTCTTCCAGAACGCGAAGGGCGCGGCCTTCGTTCGACGGATCGTTCGGCACGCCGACGACAGCGCCTTCCTTCAGCTCGTCAAGGCTCTTGTGCTTGCGCGAATAGATGCCGATCGGCCAGACGGCGGTGTAGCCGGCGACGCTGATCTTGTAGCCGTGCTGCTTGACCTGCTCATCGAGATAAGGCTTGTGCTGGAAGGCGTTGGCGTCGATTTCCTTGCGTTCCAGAGCTTCATTCGGCTGGTTGTAATCGTTGAAGGTCACGCGCTCGATGTTGAGGCCGTGTTTCTTGCCTTCTTCGGCAACGACTTTCCAGACGTCTTCGTCTTCACCGCCCATGATGCCGACCTTGATGGTCTTGTCTTCTGCGTGGCTCGGTGCCGACGCGAAGCCGACAGTCAGTGCGGCTGCGGTGAAGAGAAGGGCTTTCAGACCGGCGCGACGGGTCAGCGTGTAGCGGGAAAGGACTGACGACATTTTGTTTTCCTTGTTTAAAAACTTTGGAGAGCCGGTCCCGGAAAGCGATCTTTTGAGATGATCTTTCTCCCCCTGCCCACCTTGTTGCCGATAATTCCCTTTTGTCAGGCAATAAACAAGGAAAATTATTTCAGAATTTGCCGAAGCCATGATGCCGAAATTGCGTTCACGAGACGGTGAGCGGATTGCCATTTCCGCTGACCGGGCACTCGGAAATCTGGTTCTAGCGGTTATCGGTGATAATCATCTGTGCGGCCTTCTCGGCGATCATGAGAGTCGGCGAGTTGGTGTTGCCGGAAGTGATGGTCGGCATGACCGAGGCGTCGGCAACGCGCAGGCCCGCAATGCCATTGAAGCGCAGGCGCGGATCGACGATTGCTTCCGCATCCTGCCCCATGCGGCAGGTGCCGACCGGATGGAAAATCGTCGTGCCGATATCGCCAGCCGCCTTTTCCAGCTGCTCCTGCGTTTCATAGCTCGGGCCGGGCTTGAATTCCTCCGGGCGGAACTTCTGCAATGGAGCCTGTGCCACGATATGGCGTGTGATGCGGATGGCGTCGGCGGCAACGCGGCGGTCGCTTTCGGTGGCGAGATAATTCGGCCTGATTGCCGGTTGTGAACGATGATCCGGTGACTTGACGTGGATCGAACCGCGGCTATCGGGGCGCAGATTGCACACGCTTGCCGTGAAGGCAGGGAAGGGGTGCACGGCCTCGCCGAATTTTTCCAGGCTGAGCGGCTGCACGTGATATTGCAGATTGGCGGTCTCGTAGGACGGGTCGGAGCGGGTGAAGACGCCGAGCTGGCTTGGCGCCATGGACATAGGCCCCGAACGGCGCAGCAGATATTCCAGCCCGATCATTGCCTTGCCGACAAGCTTGCTTGCCTTTTCGTTGAGCGTTGGAATCCCGGTAACCTTGTATGCGCAGCGCAATTGCAGGTGATCCTGCAGGTTTTCGCCGAGTTGCTTGCGCTCCAGCTTGATCGGGATACCCGCTTGCTGCAGCACGTCGCCGCGCCCGATGCCCGACAATTCGAGAATTTGCGGCGAGCCGACCGCACCGGCAGCAAGAATGACCTCACGCTTTGCCTTCACCGTGCGGGTGGTGCCGTTCTGGTCGAAGGTGACGCCGGTGGCGCGCAACTCCTCGATCTCGATGCGGCGCACATGTGCACCGGTTTCGACGGTGAGGTTTTTGCGATCCAATGCCGGGCGCAGAAAGGCCTTGGTCGTGTTCCAGCGAATGCCGCGCTTCTGGTTGACCTTGAAATAGGACACGCCTTCATTGTCGCCGCGATTGAAATCGTCGGTGGCGGGGATGCCCGCCGAGACGGCTGCATCGCGGAAGGCATCCAGAATATCCCAGTGCAGGCGAGCGCTCTCGACGCGCCATTCGCCGCCCGAGCCATGCAGATCGCTGGCACCTGCAAAATAATCTTCTGATTTCTTGAAGAGCGGCAGGATATCGTCCCAGCCCCAGCCTTCGCATCCGGCCTGACGCCACAGATCGTAATCGCGGGCCTGACCGCGCATATAGATCATGCCGTTGATGGAGGAGCAGCCGCCAAGCACCTTGCCGCGCGGATAGCCGAGCGAACGACCGTTCAGCCCCGGTTCGGCTTCCGTGGTAAAGCACCAGTCGGTGCGTGGATTGCCGATGCAATAGAGATAGCCGACCGGGATGTGGATCCAGGCGTAATTGTCCTTTCCGCCTGCCTCCAGCAGCAGCACGGAGCGGTTCTGGTCTGCGGAAAGCCGGTTCGCGAGGGCGCAACCTGCCGTGCCCGCGCCAACCACGATGTAATCGTAGGTGTCGGTCATGATCTCATATCCAGTAAAAGGCGGAGCCGCTATCGAACGAGCGTGCGGCTCCCGAAATGTTGGTTAGCCGAAGAGTTTCTTTCCAATTCGCGATCCATAGAACTCGCCTACGATTCCCTTACGGAAGAGGAGGACGCATGCCATGAAGATGACGCCCGTCACGATCGTTACCGGGAAGTCGGATGTTGCGAGATAGTTCTGCAGCGCAACGACGAAAGCAGCGCCGACGATGGGGCCTATGAGTGTTCCGATACCGCCCAGAAGCGTCATGAGGATCACTTCGCCCGACATCTGCCAGCCGACATCGGTCAGCGTTGCAAACTGGAAGACAAGCGCCTTCAGGCCGCCTGCAAGACCCGCGAGTGCTGCCGACATGACGAAGGCTGCAAGCTTGTAGCGGTTGACGGAATAGCCGAGCGAAACCGCGCGGTTCTCGTTTTCGCGTACCGACTTCAGGATCATGCCGAAGGGCGAGTTGATGATGCGCCAGATGACGAAGACGCCAAGGACGAACACGGCCAGCACGAAATAATACATGTTCATCGGCTGGTTGAGGTCGATGATGCCGAAGAGATATCCACGCGGCACACCCTGCAATCCGTCTTCGCCATGGGTGAAGGTGGCTTGCAGGCAGAAGAAGAAGAACATTTGCGCCAATGCCAGCGTAATCATCGTCGAATAGATGCCCTGACGGCGAATGGCGAGATAACCGATGACGAGGCCAAGGGCGGCTGCGGCGAGAACGCCGAGTACGAGACCGAGTTCCGGCGTGACGCCCCAGACTTTCACCGTATGGGCTGTGATATAGGCAGCGCCGCCGAAGAAGGCCGCATGGCCGAAGGACAGAATGCCGGTATAGCCCAAGAGAAGATTGAAGGCGGAGGCGAACAGCGCAAAGCACAACATCTTCATCAGGAAGATGGGGTAGACCATGAAGGGTGCAGCCAGCAGTCCCACAAGGGCGATGCCGAGGACGATGACCGAGAGGCTGTTGACGGCAGGCGCCTTGCTGTCGCGCGGGGCTGCGGTGGCCCTGAGAGCGGTCTTGAGAGCAGTATCAGCCATATCAGGCCTCCTTCCCGAACAGTCCGGCGGGTCGAACCAGAAGGACGATAGCCATGATGACGAAGATGACGATGCTGGAGGCTTCCGGATAGAAGACCTTGGTGAGGCCTTCCGCCAGCCCCAGCACATAACCGGTGATGATGGCGCCCAGGATCGAGCCCATGCCGCCGACGACCACCACGGCAAAGACCACGATGATGATGTTGGACCCCATCAGCGGGCTGACCTGATAGATCGGCGCGGCCATGATGCCCGCAACACCGGCAAGCGCCGCACCCAACGCATAGGTGAAGGTGAGGAGCAGCGGCACATTGATGCCGAAGGCCTTGACCAAAGTGGGGTTTTCCGTCGCGGCGCGCAGATAGGCGCCAAGCTTGGTCTTTTCGATCAGGAGCCAGGTGCCGAGGCAGACGAAAAGCGAGGCGACGACCACCCAGGCGCGATAGTTCGGCAGGAACATGAAGCCGAGATTGTGCCCGCCCGCAAGCGAAGGCGGCACGGCATAGGGCTGACCGGCAGCACCATAATAATAGCGGAACGTGCCTTCGATCACGAGGGCAAGGCCGAAGGTGAAGAGCAGGCCATAGAGCGGATCGAGATTGTAGAGCCGCGACAGGGCCACGCGCTCGATGATCGCGCCACCGAGGCCGACGATAAGCGGGGCGAGGATCAGCGCTGGCCAGTAGCCGATGCCAAGCCAGCTCAACAGCAGATAGCCGACAAAGGCACCCAGCATATATTGCGCGCCATGGGCGAAATTGATGATGCGCAGAAGCCCGAAGATGATGGCAAGGCCGAGACTCAGCATGGCATAGAAGGAGCCGTTGATGAGGCCGACCAGCAGCTGCCCGAGAAGTGCCTGCAAAGGTATTCCAAAAATCATTGTCATCGTGTCATACCCCCAGCGCTTCGTTGAGCGCCGCCATGCGGGCGGGCAGTTCGGCGGTGGGGAAGTTTTCCGTCACCACGCCATGATCCATGAGATAAAAGCGGTCGGCGACCTTGGCGGCGAAGCGGAAATTCTGCTCGACCAGCAACACCGTCATGCCACGTTTTTTCAACTCCACCAGCACATCGCCGATGCGCTGCACGATAACGGGCGCAAGACCTTCGGTCGGCTCGTCGAGCAGCAGCACCTTGACCCCGGTGCGCAGGATGCGCGCAATTGCCAGCATCTGCTGTTCGCCACCCGAAAGCTTGGTGCCGGGGCTGTTGCGGCGCTCATGCAGATTGGGAAAGAGTTCGTAGATTTCGTCGAGCGACATCGTGCCCTGACTGCCTTTGGCGACGACAGGCGGCAAAAGCAGGTTTTCATGCACGCTCAAGGTGGCAAAGATGCCGCGCTCTTCGGGCACAAAACCGAGACCTGCATGGGCGATGCGATGCAGCGGCACGCGCATGATGTCCTTGCCGTCGAGCGTGATGGTGCCAGTGCGCTTGCGGATGATGCCCATGATGGCACGCAGCGTCGTCGTCTTGCCGACGCCGTTGCGGCCAAGAAGCGTGATGGTTTCGCCGGGCCAGATATCGAGGTCGACGCCGTGCAGGGCATGGCTTTCGCCATACCAGGCATTGAGCCCGCGCACGGATAATAGCGGTTGGCCTCTATTCATGTTCGGTTCCCATATAGGCGGTGCGCACGCGCTCGTCCCTGGAGACGGTGGCATAATCGCCGGAGGCGAGAATTTCGCCGCGCTGCAGCACCGTGACGTGGTGGGCAATGTCGGCCACCACCTTGAGATTGTGTTCGACCATCAAGACCGCGCGATCCTTCGCCACATCGGCAATGAGGGCGGCAATGGTATGGACATCTTCATGGCCCATGCCCGCCATCGGCTCATCGAGCAGCAGAACCTTCGGATCAAGCGCCAGCGTGGTGGCGATTTCGAGCGCGCGCTTGCGGCCATAGGACAGATCGGCGGCCAGTGCATGACGGGCATCGGCAAGGCCGACCCGCTCCAGAAGCTCGATGGCCTGTGCGTCGAGCCGGTCGAGTGCTGACAGCGAGCGCCAGAACTGTGTGGCAAGCCCATTGGGACGCTGCAATGCGACCTTTACATTTTCCAGCACGGTCAGGTGCGGAAAGGTGGCCGAAATCTGGAACGAGCGCACCAAACCCATGCGGGCCACCTTGGCCGGATCAGTCTTGGTGATGGTTTCGCCCAGAAGCGTGATCTCGCCACTCGATGGCTGCAAGAACTTGGTCAGGAGATTGAAAACCGTGGTTTTGCCTGCGCCGTTGGGGCCGATCAACGCGTGAACACGAGCATGTTCCACATCGAGGTCGACATTCTTGACTGCATGAAAGCCGCCAAAAGACTTGCCCAGTCCGCGTGCCGAAAGAACGGTCTTGCCGGATGAGCCGCCATCGTTCGGCCCTGCTTCATGCAGGGCCGTCATATTGCCAGTTGCTGCGTTCATTCAACCAGCCTCTTTTTACTGCGTTACCAGCGGGCAGCCGC
>NZ_JBCAUP010000040.1:0-32500 GCF_038433355.1 Brucella cytisi | reverse complement strand
ACTGCATGGGTGAGAGCCCATACAGACCGCCAGGTCGTCGGTTCGAATGAACCGCGCCTGCGGAGCGAAGCAGCGCAAGCTGCGACAGCGTGAGCAAGAACAGTTCAACTTTCTAGTTATCGTAATAAGGTATCTACACCTGAATACATAGGGTGTTAGAAGCGAACCTGGGGAACTGAAACATCTAAGTACCCAGAGGAAAGGACATCAAACGAGACTCCGCTAGTAGTGGCGAGCGAACGCGGACCAGGCCAGTGGCAATAGGGAATAAAGTGGAAGAACCTGGAAAGGTTTGCCGAAGTGGGTGATAGCCCCGTACACGTAGAACACCTGTTGTCCTTGAGTAGGGCGGGACACGTGAAATCCTGTCTGAACATGGGTCGACCACGATCCAAGCCTAAGTACTCGTGCATGACCGATAGCGAACCAGTACCGTGAGGGAAAGGTGAAAAGCACCCCGACGAGGGGAGTGAAACAGTACCTGAAACCGGATGCCTACAAACAGTTGGAGCCCAAGGTTCGTCCTGGGTGACAGCGTACCTTTTGTATAATGGGTCAGCGACTTAGTGTATCGAGCAAGCTTAAGCCGGTAGGTGTAGGCGCAGCGAAAGCGAGTCTGAACAGGGCGTTCAGTTCGATGCATTAGACCCGAAACCAAGTGATCTAGCCATGAGCAGGTTGAAGGTACGGTAACACGTACTGGAGGACCGAACCCATATCTGTTGCAATAGATCGGGATGACTTGTGGCTAGGGGTGAAAGGCCAATCAAACTTGGAGATAGCTGGTTCTCCGCGAAATCTATTTAGGTAGAGCGTCCAGCGAATACCCCCGGGGGTAGAGCACTGAATGGGCTATGGGGACTCACCGTCTTACTGATCCTAATCAAACTCCGAATACCGGGGAGTACTACTGGGCAGACACACGGCGGGTGCTAACGTCCGTCGTGGAGAGGGCAACAACCCTGACCACCATCTAAGGTCCCTAAGTTATGGCTAAGTGGGAAAGGATGTGAGGATCCCAAAACAACCAGGATGTTGGCTTAGAAGCAGCCATCATTTAAAGAAAGCGTAACAGCTCACTGGTCTAAATAAGGGTCTTTGCGCCGAAAATGTACCGGGGCTCAAGCCATACACCGAAGCTGTGGATGCACATTTGTGCGTGGTAGCGGAGCGTTCCGTAAGCCTGTGAAGGGACAGTCGTGAGACATCCTGGAGGTATCGGAAGTGAGAATGCTGACATGAGTAACGATAAAGGGAGTGAGAGACTCCCTCGCCGAAAGTCCAAGGGTTCCTGCTTAAAGTTAATCTGAGCAGGGTTAGCCGGCCCCTAAGGCGAGGCCGAAAGGCGTAGTCGATGGGAACCACGTTAATATTCGTGGGCCTGCAGGTAGTGACGGATCGCGTGTGTTGTAAGGTCTTATTGGATTGATCTTGCAGCGAAGCGGTTCCAGGAAATAGCTCCTGCATATAGACCGTACCCTAAACCGACACTGGTGGACTGGTAGAGAATACCAAGGCGCTTGAGAGAACTGCGTTGAAGGAACTCGGCAAAATGCACGCGTAACTTCGGAAGAAGCGTGACCTCCATTTGGGCAACCAGGTGGGGGTGGCACAGACCAGGGGGTAGCGACTGTTTACCAAAAACACAGGGCTCTGCGAAGTCGCAAGACGACGTATAGGGTCTGACGCCTGCCCGGTGCTGGAAGGTTAAGAGGAGATGTGCAAGCATTGAATTGAAGCCCCAGTAAACGGCGGCCGTAACTATAACGGTCCTAAGGTAGCGAAATTCCTTGTCGGGTAAGTTCCGACCTGCACGAATGGCGTAACGACTTCCCCGCTGTCTCCAACGCAGACTCAGTGAAATTGAATTCCCCGTGAAGATGCGGGGTTCCTGCGGTTAGACGGAAAGACCCCGTGCACCTTTACTATAGCTTTACACTGGCATTCGTGTCGGCATGTGTAGGATAGGTGGTAGACTTTGAAGCAGTGGCGCCAGCCATTGTGGAGTCATCCTTGAAATACCACCCTTGCCTATATGGATGTCTAACTGCGGCCCGTTATCCGGGTCCAGGACCGTGTATGGTGGGTAGTTTGACTGGGGCGGTCGCCTCCTAAAGAGTAACGGAGGCGCGCGATGGTAGGCTCAGAACGGTCGGAAATCGTTCGTCGAGTGCAATGGCATAAGCCTGCCTGACTGCAAGACTGACAAGTCGAGCAGAGACGAAAGTCGGTCATAGTGATCCGGTGGTCCCGCGTGGAAGGGCCATCGCTCAACGGATAAAAGGTACGCCGGGGATAACAGGCTGATGACCCCCAAGAGTCCATATCGACGGGGTTGTTTGGCACCTCGATGTCGACTCATCGCATCCTGGGGCTGGAGCAGGTCCCAAGGGTATGGCTGTTCGCCATTTAAAGCGGTACGTGAGTTGGGTTCAGAACGTCGTGAGACAGTTCGGTCCCTATCTGCCGTGGGTGTAGGAATATTGATAGGATCTGTCCCTAGTACGAGAGGACCGGGATGGACGTATCTCTGGTGGACCTGTTGTCGTGCCAACGGCATAGCAGGGTAGCTATATACGGACGGGATAACCGCTGAAGGCATCTAAGCGGGAAACCCACCTAAAAACGAGTATTCCCTATCAGAGCCGTGGAAGACTACCACGTTGATAGGCCGGGTGTGGAAGTGCGGCAACGCATGTAGCTTACCGGTACTAATAGCTCGATCGACTTGATCACTCCCATTTACAATATCCATCAAGCGAAGCTTGATGATGACAAAAGCACGAAAGACAACCAGCTTCTCAAATTTTGTGTTCTTCGCCGACCTGGTGGTTATGGCGGAGCGGCTGCACCCGATCCCATTCCGAACTCGGCCGTGAAACGCTCCAGCGCCAATGGTACTTTGTCTCAAGACACGGGAGAGTAGGTCGCTGCCAGGTCTGCCAAGAACACAAATCAAATCATCTTCTCAAATATATACAAAACACCCATGGCGCGGGGTGGAGCAGCCCGGTAGCTCGTCAGGCTCATAACCTGAAGGCCGCAGGTTCAAATCCTGCCCCCGCAACCAAAATAAAACTCCGTAGTTATGCTGCGGGGTTTTGGCGTTTAAGCCGCCGCAATCTTCCAAGCGACCAGCATAGCCACAGACCAACCTGTTTAAGCTATCAAACCACCTGCCTATCAAAGGAAGACAGAAGCAAAGATCAGAGCTGGAATTGATCAAAGATTCACTACTCTGCTTGTCCGGTTCTCGTATACGGCCATTTCCAGTCGCGGATTTCCGGCATGTCTTCACCATGTTCGCGGACGTAGCTCTTGTGAAGCGCTAGTTTCTCCTCGAATCCGGCAATCAGGGGCGCAGCAACATCATTACTGAGCGGCAGCCGCTTTATTGCACCGATTGCGAGATGAAAGCGGTCCAGTTCGTTTAAAACTGTCATATCGAATGGTGTTGTCGTCGTCCCTTGTTCAATGAAGCCATGTACGTGAAAATTCGGGTGATTTGTACGCTTATAGACAAGCCGGTGAATGAGGTAGGGATAGCCATGATAAGCGAAAATCACTGGCCGGTTGGTTGTGAAAATACCGTCGAATTGATCGTCAGCAATGCCATGCGGGTGATGTTGCTGTGACTGGAGAACCATCAGGTCCACGACATTGACTACCCGCATACGCAGGTGCGGTAACGCTTGACGCAGAAGATCGACCGCGGCAAGGGTTTCCATCGTTGGAACATCACCCGCACAGGCCATGACGATGTCTGGCTCCAGACCGTCCTCGGTTCCAGCCCAGTCCCATATGCCGAGACCAGCTTCGCAGTGGTGTACGGCTTCTTCCATCGATAGCCATTGGGGTTCCGGCTGCTTTCCCGCAACAATAACGTTGATGCGGTTCCAGGTTTTCAGACAATGGTCACCGACGCACAGCAATGTGTTGGCATCAGGTGGGAAATAGACGCGGATGATATCGGCGCTTTTATTGGCGACAAGGTCGACAAAACCGGGGTCTTGATGTGAAAAGCCATTGTGATCTTGACGCCACACGTGAGAAGTCAGGAGATAGTTGAGAGATGAGATGGGCTTTCGCCATTTCAACTCGCGGGCAACCTGCAACCATTTTGCGTGCTGGTTGAACATGGAATCTACGATGTGGATGAATGCTTCGTAGCAGGAGAAAAATCCATGTCTTCCGGTCAGCAGATAGCCCTCAAGCCAGCCCTGACATAAGTTCTCGCTCAATACTTCCATAACACGACCGTCGGCCGAAAGATGGTCGTCGATGTCAAGGGTTTCGGCTATCCATACGCGGTCACTGGCATCGAAGACGGCGCTGAGACGGTTCGAGGCGGTCTCATCTGGGCCAAAAACACGAAAATTCTTCACTTGCTCGTTCAGCTTGAGCACGTCACGCAGATATTCGCCAAGTATTTTGGTGGATTGGGCTTCCATCGCTCCCGGTTCGCTCACATCGACGGCATATTGGCGGAAGTCGGGCGTATGCAGTTCCTTGCGCAGCAATCCTCCATTTGCATGCGGATTGGCGCCCATGCGCGCTGCATCCCTCGGGGCAAGTGCGCGCAATTCAGGCTTCAATACACCTTTTTCGTCAAACAAATCCTCTGGATCGTAGCTTTTCATCCAGTCTTCAAGAATTTTGCGATGCGCATCATTTTCGCGGCAATTGGCGACTGGCACCTGATGCGAGCGCCAATAATTCTCGACGATGAGGCCGTCGACTTCCTTCGGACCGGTCCAGCCTTTCGGGCTTCGAAGAATGACCATTGGCCAGCGTGGACGTTCCGGCGATTTTACGTTGGCATTCTTTTTGATCTGCTCGATCCGCATGAAAATCGTATCGAGTGTTGCCGCCATTTTCTGATGCATAGCTACAGGTTCGCTGCCCTCGACGAAGAAAGGCTCGTAGCCGTAACCCCTGAAGAGATCGGACAGATCATCATCGGAAAGACGGGCAAGGATGGTGGGGTTTGCGATTTTATACCCGTTTAGATGAAGGATTGGCAGCACGGCACCGTCGCGCGCGGGATTGAGAAACTTGTTGGAATGCCACGAAGTTGCCAGCGTTCCCGTTTCTGCTTCACCATCGCCAACCACGCAAGCGACAACCAGATCGGGATTGTCGAAAGCAGCGCCGTAAGCGTGGACCAGTGCATATCCCAGTTCGCCGCCTTCATGGATCGATCCTGGCGTTTCTGGCGCGACATGGCTTGGTATGCCGCCGGGAAAGGAAAACTGCCGAAACAGTTTGCTCATGCCCGCTTGGTCCTCGCTGATGACAGGATAGATTTCAGAGTAAGTGCCTTCGAGATAAGTATTTGCCACCATGCCCGGGCCGCCGTGACCAGGTCCGCATACATAAATCATGTTGGCATTTCTTTCCTGAATGATGCGATTGAGATGCGCATAGATGAAGTTGAGGCCGGGCGTCGTGCCCCAATGGCCGAGTAATCTCGGCTTGATGTGCTCCGGCTTCAGCGGTTTGCGCAGCAAGGGATTTTCCATAAGGTAAATCTGCCCGACGGAGAGATAGTTCGCCGCTCTCCAATAACGGTCGATCAGCGCAAGCTGCCGTGGCGATAAGGGGCCCTTGGCGTTTTCGTTGTTCATGCTCTGTCTCCTTCGCTGATTGTTGGGCTGTCATGGCGCACGTAGCTGACAGCAGCGTTCTGAATGGCTTCCAGTGTTTCGGAGGCGATGATCTGTTCTTCGTCTGTGGCCAGCACAAATGCTGCGGCTGGACAGGATCGGTTCGTGATCTGGAAAGCATTGTCTTCGTTGGCGAATGCGTCGACTTCAAAGCCAAGCCAGGCGAGACGTCTGCAGATCGCTTCACGGATTGCCGGTTGGTGCTCGCCAATACCTGCGGTGAAGATGAGCGCATCGAGGCCGCCGAGTGTTGCGGCAAGCCGGCAGACTTCGCCAGCTATGCGCGCGGTGAATATATCGAGAGCTTCATGAGCTTGAGCGTCATCGCTTGCGAGCAGAACACGCGTATCGCCGCTCAATCCAGAAAGGCCGAGGAGACCGGAGCGATGATAGAGCAGTTCAGAAAGTTCATCGGTTTGCATATTTTCCTGTTGCAACAAATGAAGAAGAACACCCGGATCGAGGGCTCCGCAACGGGTTGCCATCGGAATTCCATCAAGCGTTGAAAAGCTCATGCTGGTGTCAACGCTTCTGCCGCCGTCCATGGCGCATAAGCTGGCTCCGCTTCCCAGATGAGCTGCGATGATTTTTCCGCGGGCGAGCTCGGGCTCCCGTCGGGAAAAGTTTGTGACGATGGATTTGTAGGACAAGCCATGAAAGCCATATCGCTTTATTCCGCGCTCGTGGAGGTCGCGTGGAATTGCAAAGCGCCGGACTGTACTTGGTATGGTCTGATGAAAGGCAGTGTCGAAGGATGCCGTTTGCGCAAGATGCGGCAGGAGCTTCCGGACAGCTTTTATCAGCGCTACACTTTTCGGTTGGTGAAGCGGAGCGAAAACGGACAAGTGATCAATGGTGTCGATATATTTGTCGTTTAACAATACCGGCCCGTCGAATTGATCTCCGCCAAAGACGACGCGATGGCCAACGGCGTGAATGTCTGCCGGATTGATATGGGCAGACAATTTTGTGAACAATTCTTCCAGAATGGTAACGATATCGTCGGTGCCCTTGGTCGCCAAAGCAACCTCCAGCTGTCCGTTATCGCCACTCAACCGAAAGGTCAGAGGCGATCCGCTCAGATCGATCTCGCCCCGCGATAACTTTCGAATTTGCTGCCCGTCATAAGCGAACATGCCGACCTTGATGGTCGAAGAACCGGTATTGAACGTAACAAGCTGCTTGTCCACGCGGCAGCTCCCCTTGTCCGTGGCTGATGCAGTACAACATAGAGGAGTATTTCGTGCTGGCGATATGTCCGGTGTAGATCGCTGAGCTTATCTTTGTTCCCGGATTTGTGCCGCCCAGCTCACTCCAATACCAGCCGAAACGCGCAAGAAACTTTCAACTGCATCTTTATCGGGAACAAAATGGCTTCAGATTCATTTAGTTCGAGCGTTTATCTGGGAATCACCGGATGATTTGCTGTGTCCAGGTTTCCGGTCGTCACGAGTCGGGAGTTTGGGGGCATATCGGTTTTCAACGATTGGAGTTCATTATGGGGATTTTCGATAAGATCAAGAACGCCATTTGGGGAGAGGCACAAGCGGCAACTCCTGAGACGGAAACGGCTGCACAGCCTTCTCCGACACCAACCGCTTCGCCAAGCGCTGCCGCTCCGGCACCATCTGAATCCGCACCTGCATCTACGGGTGCTGTCGACGTAGGCGCCATTCTGGACGCTGCCGTTGTCAAAAGCGGCCAGAAGCTCAACTGGAAAACTTCTATCGTCGATCTGATGAAAGCTCTTGGCCTCGACAGCAGTCTGGAGCACCGCAAGGAGCTCGCCAAGGAACTGGGCTATACCGGCGACACAGGCGATTCCGCGACCATGAATGTCTGGCTGCACAAGCAGGTCATCCAGAAACTCAAGGATAATGGCGGTAAAGTACCCGCCGGATTGTAATCAGGAGGGTTCCCGATGGGAAGCGCAGGAATTGGCTGGATTGCGGCGATCATCATAGGCGGCTTGGCCGGCTGGATTGCCTCCAATTTCATGAACAGCAATACCGGGATATTCATGAATGTCATTCTCGGTATCATCGGCGCAGCCGTAGCGAGTTTTATCTTCGGATTTCTCGGTGTTTCGTTCGGCGGCTGGCTGGGCTATCTGATCGCGGGCTTTATCGGTGCCTGCATATTGATATGGCTGGGCCGATTGGTAAGTTAGCAAAAAGGCGCCGCAAGGCGCCTTTTTCTTTTGCCGGATTAGAGCGCATCCCGAAAAGTGTGAAACGGTTTGGGATAAGGTGTGCTTAAAAACAAACAGTTGAGACGTGCCGATTTGATGCAATCAGATCGCAACGCGGTCTAATTACGGGTCCGGTGTTCTGCGAGGAAAATCCTGTCATCGCGGTTGGAGCAAACGACTGCGAAGGTGATCGCCAGAACGGCCCCCAGAAACGTATCGAGGATACGTTCGGAAATCATGCCGTCGTGCGGTACTCCCGGTGTTGCGAGATAGGTCATCAAAAGCGCCATCGGCGTCACCAAGATCTGTCCCAGCGCATAATTGCTGCCGATAATGACCTCGGTGGCGAATTGCAGTCCGGCCAGAATTGCAATGACAGACCAGAGGCTGGGGCCTTGTGCAAGCACCAGCCATGTAATCAAAGCGCCCAGAAGCGTGCCAGCCATGCGCTGCAAGGCCCGATTCATGCTGATGTGCAGATGCGCGCCCTGCATCACGGCGACAGCGCCCATGGCCGCCCAGGCCGGGTGGCTGGCGCCGAGAGCATAAGCGGTCAGGGCAGTAATTGCGGCACCCAGAGAAATCCGAGCTGCGGCAATAAGCCGGTGAGCGGTTGGGCGTGACGGCTCGGACGGAAACGGTTTTTCCGGCGACGCCGGACGACGAAATCTCTCGGTCAGGGCACAGATCAGGCAAGCGAGCGCTGAGACGATTGCCGTTGCAGCGGTGCGCTCGAAGACATCGAAAAACGACCCGAGCGGCGCCATGGCGGCACCGGCTGCGAAGATGAATATGAGCGCGCCGGGCGGTCCGAATTTTCCGGTAATGGTGGTGAAAGAGAATATGCCCGCAAAAAGTGCCAGCAGCAGAAGCTGGCCGGGCAGGGGCAGGCCAACCCATGTGGCTAGCGACATGAAAAACACCGCGAGCGTCTGGCAGATCGCGCATAGGAAGACGATCCATTCGCGTTTTGCTTCGGGAGCAAACCGGCCAAATAGTGCGACGAGCGAGCCAAGCGAGGCAAACCCGATCAGATGCGACCACGAAGACAGGCTGACCAGCGGAAGCGCGATAGCGATCGTGGCGGCGGCCTGAAGCCCGGCAAGCGACGAGTTTCTAAGCGAAGGTTGGAGAGCGAGGGCGATGCTTTCCCGAAACTGCTGCGGCTTCAAGAGGTTATAAGCGGCGTGGCGCCGTCCTGAAAAAGATCCGTCCACTTTCATTATTCTCGATCCTGCTCGCGATCGAATTGCATCAGCGTCAGTCGGCGTTCAATGCTGTCGAAGTTTCGAAGCATCGTTGTAATGTTATCGTCCGACAAATCAGCGAGCATTTCTTGTTCGCCTTTTGCCAGCTCCTGACGGATTTCGGTGACGCGCTTTTCCCCTTGCGCCGTCAGATGAACCAGTCTTGCACGACTATCCCTTTCATCGACGCGGCGCTCTGCCAGACCTTGCCGGCATAGAATATCGAGAAGACGCACGAGGCTGGACCCATCTATCCCGACGAGGGCAGCCAGTTCCTTTTGTGTCAAACCGCCACCGGTCTGGTGAAGATGGACAAGAGGAACCCAGGTCGCATCAGTCAGCCCGGCTTGGGCAAGCCGGATGTCGAGCGCACGCCGCCAGCGCCGCGCCAGCAGTGAAAAGCGAATACCGAATTGAAAGCGGGGAGTGTCTGAAATCATGAGGTCATTAAGACACGAGATAATTTGAATTGCAAATCAAATTGTATTGGAATGTGCGAATGGCCGTTGCCGGAACGAGCCGCTCCGGCATATGGCTGTCCCTATTGGGGTATGCGAGCGATAACTTTGATTTCAAAATCGAAACCGGCAAGCCAGTTGACGCCGACAGCAGTCCAGTTGGGGAAGGGTGGAGCGCTGAAAATCCGGTCCTTGACCTGCAGGACGGTTTCGAACTGGTTCTCGGGATCGGTATGAAACGAGGTTAAGTCGATAATGTCGTCTAAGGTCGCTCCGGCTGCCTTTAGGGTCGCTTCAAGATTATCGAAAGCGAGTTGAACCTGCTTATCGAAATCCGGTTCGGGCGTGCCGTCGATGCGGCTTCCGACCTGACCGGAGACGAACAGCAGATCGCCCGAGCGGATCGCGGCAGAATAACGATGCTTGTCATAAAGGGCACTGCGGCCGGCGGGGAAAATGGTTTCTCTTTTGGTCATTTTCGTTTTCCTTTTCATGCTGAGGTGTGGGGTGTCGGAAGTTTTTTGTATCTGCAGCTTCACAAGCAGTCGGCATATTTGATATACGTTGCGTATATCAAATAATCATATACGGACTGTATGTCAAATCATATACGGATCGTATATTAAAAGGGTGTGATGATGGCCATGAACCTGCGCATCAAGGCGATGGAAGAAAACCGAGTGAAGCTGATTGTGGCAGCCCGGAAGGCTTTTGCGGAAAAGGGCTATGCCGCCGCCTCGATGGATGAACTGACTGCGCAGGTCGGCCTGACGCGCGGTGCTCTCTACCATAATTTTGGAGACAAGCGCGGGCTGCTGGCTGCTGTGGTCAGTCAAATGGATGGCGAAATGGCCACACGTGCGCAAGCGATTGCTGTGCGGGCGGATAATCTGTGGGAGGGGCTTCTGGCAGAGGGGGTTGCCTATATCGAGGCGGCACTTGATCCTGATATCCAGCGCATCGTGCTGCTTGATGGACCGGCGTTTCTCGGCGATCCGTCACAATGGCCGAGCCAGAACAGTTGTCTGCAGGCGTCCCGGCAAAAGATCGCTCTTTTAATAGAGCAAGGCGTGTTAAAACCGGTCGACCCTGAAGCCGCCGCACGGCTGCTCAACGGGGCCGCATTGAATGCGGCACTCTGGATTGCAGCCAGTGACGATCCAAAAGCGGTTCTTTCGAAGGCGATTGATGCTTTTCAATCGCTTGCAACCGGCCTGCTTGCAAGACCGGTTTAGATATCAGGTAGTCTGGATCGCAATCCGGTTGCCCTCGCTGTCCCTGATCTCCGCGACAAAGCCGTTTCCAACCGGTGTCTTCGGGAACAGCATTTCGCTGCGCTCTTGCACGGCCTTGTTGATGACGGCGTCCACTTCATCGACATTGAAATAGATGATCGCGCCATGCACGGTTGGAACATAGGCGTCGCCTTCGGCGAGCGCGGCACTCGCGCCGTCCTTGCCTTCTTTAAAAGGGAAATAGGCCATTCTGTTTCCATGTATCGTAACGACGTGACCAAAAGTCACTCCGAACACTGCGGAGTAGAATTGCATTGCCCTTTCGAGATTTGCCACCGGTATTTCCACATGGGCGATCAGGTTCATTCTTGCTCCGTTCTATCTAACCGCATGAAATATAAGCCATAATCATCTCTGCGGCCACATCACGGACGAAGTTTGAATCCGGTTGACGGAAATGCGTTAATTGTTCAGTTTTTATTGACTTAGTATATTGGTGAAACATAACGAACAGATCCTGACACGGAGACCATATGGCGACTGAAGGACTTGGACAGACACTCGGGCCTGCTGTGGTTCTGCTTACCGCCGGTGTTGTGGCGGTGCCGTTGTTTCGGAAACTGGGCCTCGGTTCTGTGCTGGGATATTTCGCTGCCGGTGCGCTGGTGGGGCCCTCGGTCTTCGGCTTCTTCACCGACCCCGCCACGATCCTGCATTTCTCCGAACTTGGCGTGGTCATGTTCCTGTTCGTCATCGGACTTGAAATGCGCCCCGGCAAGCTCTGGACGATGCGGCAGCAGATATTTGGTCTCGGTCTTGCACAGGTTCTGGGCTGTATCGCCCTTCTGACTGGGGCAGGGGTTCTTCTTGGCCTGACTCCGATAACGGCCCTGATCGCGGGAGCCGGTTTCGTGCTGTCGTCCACAGCCGTCATCATGTCGATGTTGCAGGAACGTGGGGAAATCGCCACGCCGGACGGTCAGAAGGCCGTCTCCATCCTCCTGCTCGAAGATCTGATGATCGTGCCGCTGCTGGCGCTTGTCGCCTTCCTTTCACCTTCCCAGCACGAATCCGGCGGAATCTTGGGTATTGCGACGGCCATTGGCTCAATTTTGCTGCTGATTGCTGTCGGGCGCTGGTTGCTTGATCCATTCTTTTCTTTGCTGGCGCGTGCGAGGGCGCGTGAGGTTCTGACGGCTGGTGCCTTGATCGTCGTACTGGGCGCTGCCTTGCTTATGGAAGCGAGCGGCCTTTCCATGGCGATGGGCGCTTTCCTGGCGGGGGTGATGTTGTCCGGCTCCAGTTACCGGCATCAGATCGAAAGCGACATCGAGCCGTTCAAGGGGCTCCTGATGGGGCTGTTCTTTCTGGCTGTGGGCATGTCGCTCGATCTTGGTGTGGTCGCATCTGACTGGCCCTCGGTTCTCATTTTCCTCATCGCCTATGTGATTACAAAGGCAATCGGCATCTATGCCGTCGCCCGCATTTTCGGCTCCAGCCATCGTTCGGCGCTCGAACGGACACTGCTCTTTGCGCAGGGCGGCGAATTCGCCTTCGTGCTCTACACGTCGGCATTCGGTAACGGGTTGCTTTCAGCACGCGACAACGCGCTGTTTTCGACCGTCATCATTCTGTCGATGGCCGTGACGCCTTTCGTGCTGCTTCTGGGGTCGCGGCTTTTGCGCGAGGAAGCGCCGTCTCTCGAAGGCATTGAATCCGCTCACAATCTCAAAGGTCGGGTATTGATGATTGGCTTCGGGCGCTTCGGACAAATCGCGGCGCAATTGCTCCTTGCCCAGAGATCGGATGTTTCGATTATTGAAGCTGATCCCAACCGCATCCGCGAAGCCGGGCGGTTCGGTTTCAAGATATTCTATGGCGATGGATCGCGGCTCGACATCCTGCATCATTCGGGCGCTGACGGGGCGGAAGTCATCATGATATGCGTGGATGACCGAAAGACGGCCAACCGGATCGTGGAATTGGTCAAATCTCATTTCCAGGCAGCAAAGATCATGGTGCGTTCCTACGACCGCACGCATTCCATCGAGCTGTTGAAGGCGGGGGTGGATTTCGAACTGCGCGAAACGTTCGAATCCGCGCTGCTTTTTGGAAAGGAAGCGCTTTGCGAACTTGGCATGGATGAAAGTCTTGCGGAGGACACATTGCGCGATATTCGCATGCGTGATGCTGAACGACTGACGGCACAGGTGCAGGGCGATATTTATTCGGGAGCCGATCAACTGCTTACCGGCGTTCCTGTTCCTGAACCGCTGACGCCGCCCGGCAAGGCTACGAAGCTTGACGGGGAGGGAGGTTCAAACTGAACAATATGCTTTGAAGGCCCGGGTCAATCCCGCAGTGCCATCTGCAGTTCGGACTGACGGCCCAGTCTCCTCATCAATTCGGTAAACTGAGGGGTGCGTTCAATCTGGCGTCCATAATGCTTGCGCAATGCGGCGGTCAGTTCGCCTTTACGTCCGAGCTGTTCGTCGGCAAAGCCGATCATCTGGGAGTTCGGCCATGCCTGAGGGCGAATGGCAACCAGGCGCGTAAACAGGCTTTCTGCCGTCTCGTCCGGGTTGGCCTGCGCCATAAGCGAAACCATGGCGGCTGTCGAGCGCGACACGCCCATATGACAATGGACTAGCAGATGGCTCGGAGCCTGCGGGTTTTGTGCTGCCTGGAATTCCGAGCCGAACTGTAGGATCGCATTCACATGGTCGGGCGTCGGCATTGTGTGGTTGTCGGCAGCGTTAATGATGTCGTGAAAACGCAGCGTTACACGATGGTGTTGCTCGAAAGTCTGAAACGCATCCAGTTCCGGAAGGTCGGGATCAACCAACGAAAGTACATGTGTGACTTTGCGCGTCCGCTGTTCGGGTAGTTCCTGAATTCCACACACGGTTAGTTGCGGGGCAAAATGCACACTCATGCCAGTCTCCTTGAAATTCAGTTATGTCGTCTCGTTTGAAAATGACGGGCTGGTGATACATCGCATAGACGACATTTTCATGTTCGATGTCCCGATGCCGCATCGTCGTCGATGGTACTTCCGAGTCCCATACCGCCACCCGTGCCACCGCCCATTCCCATGCTGCCGCCTTTCCCGCCTTCGCCCTTCGCCCGGTCATCCTTATTGCGTCCGCCGCCGCTGGATGGTCGTGTCGGACCCTGAGACGGGATTTGCAGGTCGAGCGGGATGGAATCAAGATCAAGGGCGGTGCGAATGAAGCTGCGCAATGATCTGACCAGCTCATCTGTATGAATCGGGCGTCCTGCCACCAGTTCCCGTGCCGCCTTTTCTGCAAGCCTCACATGCTCTTGAGTCCCCAAGAGAAAAACATCCGAAAGTGCTGCTTCGACAGAATCGCGAATACGTCGGCGGCGCTCGGAATGCGCAACGATCTCGACGGTACCGGCTTCTTCCGTTTCGGGTGGATGCCGCAACTCGCGCAAATGGCGCGGATCGACGGCAAGGTCACCGGTAAACGAACCGCCAAGCGTCTTATAGGCGGCGATGAGTGTTTTCAGCCGTTCATTGATCTGGCGATTCATGCGTTCGCGCCGCTGTTGTATTGTCAACATCATAAGTAGACGGATGCCAACGCCAATCAGTGTAAAAAGCGCCAGACCGAACAAAGTGGCTGTCAGACTTTGCCAGGAGCTGAAATCAATGCCGCGCAGTGAAAATCTCCATAGGGAAGGGATCGTTGTTCACACTAAAGCCTGAAGCGTGGTGCGTTGCAACACCTGTTGTGGATACGTGCATGTTCATTTGGAGCGAGCGGACAGAGGTCTGAAATCACTGCTCTAAATGTTTGTTTCGGCGCGCATCTTATCCGAAAGCCGTTTCAAATCTTTCAGAATGCGTTCTAGTCCCTTGGAAGCTGCCGTCCGGCCCATTCTCTTTCTGGAATTGCTCTGCCGATGTTGTAGCTGAAAGAGCCAATCACCATCGTTTCCGCATCGACCTTGCATGTGAAGTCGATCGCATACCATTTGCGTTGGCTGCGAAACGCGCCGTCGCTGACGGTCAGGCCGCTGGTTGAAACGGAGCCACCTTCGCGCGCGAGCATATCCGGAAAGGCACCGGGTTGATGGCGGCGTACTTGTTCAAGCGCTTCGATACCGCAAATCTGGATGATCCGGTCCTTCGGCGCAAGCTTTCCCAATGCCTGTTTCACACGAGGATCTGACATGGCTTCCTTCGAATAGATTTCGCGCGCCCGCGTCAGTTTTTTGGCCGGTGTTGCCGGTTTGGGAGCGTCGGCCTTTTGCCTCGGTGCAGTTTGCGCTTTTTCTGCGGCGGCTTGACCGGATTCGACCGGCTTCTCGGCCTGAAGAAGCTGTTCGGCTGGCTCAGCCTCTGTCGCAGAAGGCTTTTCTTCCGCCTTGTCAGCATCCGGCGCCTCATCAGCCTTGGAGGGCTCGTTCGGTTTTTGCGCTTCTTCAGGTGTGGTTGGCGGCAGGTCCTGTTCCGGTGGTGACTTTACCTCCTGCTTCGCCGCCGCAGATTCGAATGCCTGTGGCTGCGGTGGGGGTGCGGCCTGTTCGGGCGTCTTCGGGGCCTGTTGCTGAGGCTTCTTCTCAGGGGGCGGCGGTTGAACCAGCTCCACATTAACGCTTTGTTCCGAAGGGGGCGAAGGGAGTGCCGGAAGGCGGACCAGAAACAGAGTTGCCAGCACCAGATGCAGCGCCACGGAAGCTGGCAGCCCCCAACTGGCCTCTTGCAAAACTCTTCTGGTGAACTGCGGCATGGCTCCAACGATCAGGGACACGAAAGCTTCAATCTAGAGCTTATCCCGAAAAGTGTGAAACGGTTTTCGGATGAAATTCGCGTCAGAATAAGTAGTTAGAGGCCGACATTCGGTCTGTCGATGATTTCACGCAGGGCAAAACTGGAATTGATCTTCACCACGTGCGGCAGGGCCGAGAGCCAGTCGCGATGGATGCGCTCGTAATCCTCAAGATCGCGGGCTGCAACGCGCAGAATATAATCATATTCGCCCGACATAAGGTAGCAGACCAGCACGTTGGGGCAGCGTTTTACCGCCGCCTCGAATTCGGCCAGCGTCTTTGCGAATTGCCCCGAAAGCGAAATATGGACAATCGCAATCATCCGGTATTCGAGCGCCTTCTGGGAGAGGCGGGCATGATAGCCCGCAATCACACCACTCTTTTCAAGAATATCGAGGCGGCGCGAACAGGCTGAAGGCGACAATCCAACCTTCTCCGCAAGTTCTGCATTGGTGATACGGGCATCGGCCTGCAATGTCCTGAGAATTGCAAGATCGATAGGATCAAGATTGCTCATTCGAAGAACCTTCGAAAAAGAGGGTCATCGGCGCAATAATTCACCAAAAAGACAGGGCGGGCAAATCTTCTTTGCAAGGACATTGCGAGCCGCAGGTGTTCTCATTTTGGGATCGACAACGACCCACGGCAAGTGGGCAAAAAATGAGAGGAACGCTTATGCGTGTCGGTTGCCCGAAGGAAATCAAGAACCATGAATATCGTGTCGGACTCACCCCCGCCGCGGTTCGTGAATATGTGGCTCATGGCCACGAAGTCTGGATTGAAACAAAGGCAGGTGCCGGTATCGGTGCCGATGATGCCAGCTACATCGCCGCTGGCGCGAAAATTGCCGCGTCTGCGAAAGACATTTTCGAGAAGTGCGATATGATCGTGAAGGTCAAGGAGCCGCAGCCTGCCGAATGGGCGCAGCTCCGCGAAGGCCAGCTTCTCTACACCTATCTCCATCTCGCCCCCGACCCGGAACAGACCAAGGGTCTGCTCGCTTCCGGCGCGACGGCAATTGCCTATGAAACGGTAACGGATGATCGCGGTGGGCTGCCGCTGCTCGCCCCGATGTCGGAAGTGGCTGGTCGTCTGTCGATACAGGCTGGTGCGACGGCACTCCAGAAAGCCAATGGCGGCCTCGGCATTCTGCTGGGTGGTGTGCCTGGCGTGTTGCCGGCAAAAGTCACGATCATCGGCGGTGGCGTCGTCGGACTTCATGCAGCCAGAATGGCAGTGGGCCTCGGCGCCGACGTATCCATTCTGGATCGCTCGCTGCCGCGTCTGCGCCAACTCGACGATATATTCGGCGGTCGCGTTCACACGCGCTACTCCAGCATTCAGGCGCTTGAAGACGAAGTCTTCTCTGCTGACCTCGTCATCGGCGCAGTGCTAATCCCCGGTGCCGCGGCGCCGAAACTTGTTACCCACGAAATGTTGTCCGGCATGAAGAAAGGTGCGGTCATCGTGGACGTGGCCATCGATCAGGGCGGCTGTTTCGAGACCTCCCATGCCACGACGCATTCCGATCCCACTTACGAAGTGGACGGGATCGTCCATTACTGCGTGGCCAATATGCCGGGCGCAGTTCCAGTAACCTCAGCTCATGCCCTCAATAATGCCACCCTTCATTACGGACTGGCGCTTGCCGACCGTGGTCTGAGGGCAATTGCCGAGGACAAGCATCTGCGCAACGGTCTGAACGTTTACAAGGGGCGCATCACCAACAAGGCGGTTGCAGAAGCGCTCGGTTATGAAGCTTTTGCACCCGAAAGCATTCTGAACGTGGCATGAGGCCTTATAGCAACAGCGTTGAAAGGGACTGCGATGGCACTTTGTGCCATCGCAGTAACAAGTTGCCTACCAATTTCAGGTGCTTTGGCCTTGCGCGGGAAGGGAAAAAGCTGGATTAGGCTGTGACCCATCTCCCCGCAGGAAAATCTTGTGCAGCTTAAATTCTCGCGATCGGCATTATGCTCTACATTGATACTTCTGGTGCTTCTTGCCCTATTGGCGACAATGGGCGCAGGATTGGGCTGGATCAGAAGCTTTGTCGGGGATGTGATTGCCGTCATCTTTGTTTATGCGGTGCTTAGAATCTTCATTGAAGGAAATCGCCTGCTGTTGGCTTTGATCGCGTTTCTGACTGGGGTCGCGGTGGAGTTCGGTCAATACCTCGCAAAACAGTTCGATGTCGTGATCGGAAATCCGGCCCTGCGTATTATTCTCGGAGCGACGCCGGATTGGCTGGATGTTCTGGCCTATGCGATAGGTGCCGGAATTGTCGTCGCGTATCTGCTGGCGCGACGACAGGTCGAGGCATCAAACTAATTTATAGAAATTGTTGCATGACCTTGTTTTGAACAAGATGTGCACCTATATGGCTGTCATAGGCATTGCTTAAGAGCGCTGGAACGCGTCTGTTGCTCGCAAAGCCTTCATCGCTTGATGCTTTTGACCACGGATGTACTGGCACTGGTAGGAAAGCGATGATGAGGAAGGTCGGTGCGTTTTCGCCCCGGCCTTTTTTGTTGTCTGCAGGTTCGCGAGAATAAAGCCGAACGGCCTGCTGAAATCCTCAAGCAGGCCGTTCGTCCAAAAATTAAGCAGCGAGTGCTTCGTCTTCTGAGGTCGGGACTTCAGAAATCGTCTTTAGAACCTGCGAAGCGATCTGGTATGGGCAGCCCTGCGAGTTCGGGCGGCGATCTTCCAGATAACCGCGATATCCATCTCTGACGAATGCGTGTGGGACGCGGATCGAAGCGCCACGGTCAGCAACGCCGTAGGAGAACTTGTTCCATGGGGCGGTTTCATGCTTGCCGGTCAGGCGCATGTGGTTGTCCGGGCCGTAAACGTCGATATGGTCCTGCAGGTTCTTGTCGAACTGAGCCATGAGCGCTTCGAAATAGTCCTTGCCGCCCACTTCACGCATATACTTGGTCGAGAAGTTGCAGTGCATGCCCGAGCCGTTCCAGTCGGTATCGCCGAGCGGCTTGCAATGGAATTCGATATCGATTTCGTACTGTTCGCAGAGGCGAAGCAGGAGATAACGGGCCATCCAGATCTGGTCGGCGGCGTTCTTGGAGCCCTTGCCGAAAATCTGGAATTCCCACTGGCCCTTGGCCACTTCAGCATTGATGCCTTCGTGATTGATACCGGCATCGAGGCAGAGATCGAGATGCTCCTCAACGATCTTGCGGGCGATGGAGCCGACATTCTTGTAGCCGACGCCGGTGTAATATGGACCCTGCGGGGCAGGGAAACCCTGTTCCGGGAAGCCGAGCGGACGGCCATCCTTGTAGAAGAAGTATTCCTGCTCGAAACCGAACCATGCATCATCGTCTTCAAGGACGGTTGCGCGGCTGTTGGATGGATGCGGCGTGATGCCATCCGGCATCATGACTTCACACATCACCAGAACGCCGTTCTTGCGTGCGGGATCGGGATAGATCGCGACCGGCTTCAAGACGCAATCGGAGCTGCGACCTTCGGCCTGCATCGTCGATGAGCCATCGAAGCCCCAGAGCGGCAGTTGTTCAAGTGTCGGAAAAGCATCGAATTCCTTGATCTGCGTCTTGCCGCGCAGGTTCGCTGCTGGCGTGCATCCATCGAGCCAAATGTATTCGAGCTTGTACTTGGTCATCGCTAGTCTCTCTGTCATCCTCGGTTGATCGATCACCACAAGTCATGCGGTGTCGCGCGGCTCGGTGTTCGATTTAATAGAAGCAAGGACCGTGCCAGTTTCAAATTTGACGCATTTCCACGGCGGCACAGGCGCAAGCGATAAAGCGGGCAAGATTTGCACAACGGAAAGCGGAAAATGTCTGCTCAAAAAACAGGCAACAGATTAGAATTTCATCACGCCTGAAATGCTGGGTGCGTAATCCCAGTCTTGTCACCTGTCACTCAAGCCCGGAAACCCCGGAAATTCAAAGGCATAAAGCAAAATCGAACAGGCGGACAGAATAAGTCGTTGGACGCTCCGACCACCATTCTTCACCTTACCTTCAAACAAAAGGGGAGTGACTGATGGCACGTTCGATCAACAGAAAATCGGCTTTTCTGGCAAGTTTAGCGTTGAGTGTTTCGGCAATGACTGTTTTCGCAGCCAATGCTGCTGAAATTACGGTGATGGGTTATCGCGGCGCATTCCAGGACAATTACGTCAAGGCCGTCATCGAGCCGTTCCAGAAGGAACATCCCGACATCAAGGTCACCTATTACGGTGTGCAGAATGCAGCGACATCGCTCGGCAACATGCGCGCCCAGAAGTCCTCTCCCCAGACGGATGCGGTCATCTATGACCTTTCGGTCGCCAAGATCGCCGATGAGGAAGGGCTGGTCGAGAAGCTCGATCCGGCATCGCTCAAAAATTATGCGGATATCGCCGACCTCGGCAAGGAACTCGCAGGCGCTGCAATTCCGATCACATATGACACGCTTTCGCTTCTTTATAACAACGATGCATTTGCGCAAGATGCACCGGATAGCTGGGAAGCGCTCTGGGACAAGCAGCAAAGCGGCAAGGTTATCATCCCGGCACAGGGCGGCGGCGATATTCAAGCCATCCTGCTTACGATCATCGCGAACCGTCTCGCTGGTGAAGACGACTATACGAAGACTGTGAAGCCGGGCGTCGACAAGCTGGTGGAGCTGGCGCCTGCCGTGCAGACGTGGGAACCGAAGCCCGATGCCTATACGCTGGTTGCAAACGGCACTGCGACCTTGTCCATCGGCTATAATGCCCGCGCCCAGTTCTACTTCGACCAGACCGGCGGAACGCTTCAGTCGGTCGGCCCGAAGGAAGGCACGGCTGCGCAAGTGAATGTCATCAGTGCGATTGCCAACGGCAAAAACATGGATGCAACCAAGACATTCATCGACTATGCGATAAGTCCCGAGACGCAGGCCCGGTTCGCCGAGATCATGTTCTATGCGCCATCGAACACGAAAGCGGACGTGAACGACGAAACGAAGAAGCGCATTCCGTACATGGATGCGGCTCAACGCGAAAAGCTCATTCCGGTCAACTGGATGACCATTGGCGATATGCGCGACAAGCTGCTCAATCCCTGGCGTCGTCAGATCATTCCGGCTGGTCGTTAAAACTCTACCTCACCCTGAAATTCACGCTTCCGCCTCGTTTCTCCGGGGCGGCAACGACCCCTCACAGGTTTCGATATGGTAGCAGAAAGCTCATTTCTACAGTTGAAGGCCCTCACCAAGCTTTACGGTAACAACTACCGGGCAGTGGACGATCTTCATCTCGATCTGCCGCGCGGAAAACTGCTCGGCCTCCTCGGTCCATCCGGTTGCGGAAAGACGACGACTTTGCGCATGATTGCAGGTCTCGCCTCGATCTCGGACGGCAACATCCTGATTGATGGCAACGATATTTCGCACAGGCCGCCCCATCAGCGCGATATCGGCCTGGTTTTCCAGAACTACGCCTTGTTCCCACACATGACCGTGGCCGAAAATGTCGCTTTCGGTCTCGATATGCGCAAGGTCGGCAAGGCCGAAGCAAAGAAGCGCGTTGAAGAAGCACTCGAAATGGTACGGCTTCCCGGCTACGGTTCGCGCAAGCCCAAGGAGATGTCCGGTGGTCAGCAGCAGCGCGTGGCGCTGGCGCGCGCGCTGGTCATCCGTCCGCGCATTCTTCTGCTGGATGAGCCCCTGTCCAATCTGGATGCGAAGCTGCGCGACGACATGCGGATCGAAATCCGCGAGATTCAGAAGCGCCTCGACATCACGACGGTTTTCGTCACGCATGATCAGGTCGAAGCACTGACAATGTGCGACGTCGTCGGCGTGATGGATAGCGGCAAGCTGGCACAGCTCGGTTCGCCGGAAGAAATCTATGAGAAGCCATCCTCCCTGTTTGTGGCCAAATTTGTCGGACGCGCCAATGTCCACAATTGCGAGATCGTTGACGAAAATGTCTGCCGTCTGGGCAGCGGCACCTATCGCTGCAACACGCATGGAAAGTCACGCGGGTCAGGGCAGATCGCCATTCGTCCGCATCGCATCAATCTCACGCCCAACCGCGATCGCAATCTTGTCAGTGTCGTAACCAACAGCGCCCACGGCGTGGTCGAGCGCACGACCTATATCGGTGACATCGTTCAATATGACATCGAGATTGAGGGCGCCTGCCTGAAAGTAGAAGTGCCAACCGCCAGTGCAGGACATGCATTCCATACCGGCGACCGACTGCTGTGCGAATGGAAACCGGAAGACATGCTGGTTTTCGGGAGCTGATGTCATGACAGCGATCACATCGACCGACATCATCCCGGCAAAGTCATCAAGGCGCAGACGCTACAGCCTCGTTGCCGTTGCGCTTCTTCTGCCGATGGCCTTGATCAATCTCATTGCCTTCATTGCGCCGGTTGCCCATCTGGCGCAGATATCCTTCCTGCAGAGCGAGAGCGGCGGTGTCCTGACAGACCGCTATACGTTCGAGAATTATATCAATTTCTTCACCGACAGTTTCAATTGGGGTCTGGTGTTCAACTCGCTCTGGCTGAGCGCGTTCATCACGTTGGCAACGCTTATCTGTGCCTATCCGATTGCGCTTTTCTTGCATCGTGTTTCGCCGGTCTGGCGCAACTTCCTTTTCGTGGTGACGGTCTCGCCGCTGCTCGTCAGCAGCGTGGTGCGCACCTATGGCTGGATGGTGCTTCTCGGCGATCAGGGACTTGTCAATGGAGCCTTGATGAACCTCGGCATCATTTCCTCCCCCATCAGGCTCGTCAACAATACGCTCGGCGTATTCATCGGGATGGTGGAAATCCTGATCCCCTATATGGCGCTGTCGTTGATTGCCGGTTTCGGGCGCCTGAACGCCTCGCTTGAGGAAGCTGCAGCATCCCTCGGCGCCAATGCCTTCACGCGGTTTCGCCGGATCATCCTGCCACTCACCTTGCCGGGCATCGCACTTGGCTGCCTGCTTTGCTTCGTGCTGGCAATCAGCTCCTTCATCACACCGAAATTGCTTGGTGGCGGGCGCGTGTTCCTGCTGGCGACGGAAATCTACGACCAGGCTGTGATCCAGCTTGAATGGCCGCGAGCCGCCGCAACCTCCGTCATTGTCCTGATCATCTTCGGTCTCGCTTTGATGGTCTATTCCCGCATCGCACGTCGCATCGACTGATTGGCAAAGGAGAAACGAGATGATTGGTTCAACTTCATTGCCATTCCGCCTTCTGGTCGGTCTGCTCTATCTGTTCCTGCTGGCCCCCATTCTGGTCGTCGTGCCGCTATCGTTCAGCAACGACAACTATCTTACTTTTCCGCCGCAGAGCTGGGGTGTGCGGTGGTATGCGGAAATGCTGCATCATGAAACGCTCATTCAGGCGTTCTGGATCAGCCTCGGCATTGCATCGGTTGTCACCGTCCTGTCGCTTCTGGCAGGTATCCCGGCGGCCTATGCCATCCGCCGTTATCAGTTCCGTGGACGCGAAGCGGTGCTGAACCTCTTTACCGCGCCGCTGCTTCTGCCTTCCATCGTGCTTGGCCTTGCCATTCTGCTGGTCTTTGTGCGGCTGGAACTGCTCGGCACGTTCACCGGTCTGGTGATCGCCCATCTGATCGTGACGACCCCTTACGTCATCCGCATCATGATAACGGCGTTCTCGACACTGCCGCCATCGGTTGAAGAGGCGGCCACGATGCTGGGTGCGTCACCGTTCACCGTGTTTCGTCGCATCACCCTGCCGTTGATGATGCCGGGTCTGGTTGCAAGTGCTGCACTGTCCTTCCTTCTGTCCTTCGATGAGGTAGTGATCTCGCTCTTCATCACCGGACCACGTATGACGACGCTGCCGGTGGAAATCTTCAACTATGTCGAAAGCCGCACCGACCCAATGACCGCTTCCATCTCGGTCGTGCTGATCGCGGCGACACTGCTCATCATCTTCGTCATCGAACGCACACTCGGATTGTCACGCACAATCGGCAAATAACCTTCCAACTGAAAGTGACTGCAAGCATGGAAAATATCGCCCTCTGGATGTCGCAACCGCATTTCAGCTATCTCGAAATTGCCCGGACCTGCGGCTTCTCATCCTTCGTTCTCGAACTTGAACACGGAACCTTCGACCTGTCGACGCTGGACCAGTTTCTGGCTTTCACCAAAGCGCAGGGTCTCTCTACCCTGACGAAGGTGCTGGCACCGACGCCGGAAGCCATTCAGCAGGCGTTGGACTTCGGATCGGATGGCGTCATCGTTCCGCATATCCTCGGCGTGGAACATGCGCATCAGGTTACGAAGGCTGCAAAATATCCGCTGGTCGGCACGCGCTCTTATACGGGTGGCCGCATTTTCGGCTATGCCCGTCCGGCGACCGATGCCTTCGAAAAAGAGAACAAGCGCACCAAATGCTTCGCCATGGTCGAGACGGCGGAAAGTCTTGCCGACGTCGAGAAGATTATCGCGCTCGATACGGTCGACGGCTTGTTTCCCGGCCCTTCGGATCTGGCGCTTGCACGCGGTCGGGGAGCATACGCTTTCAATCATGACGACAAGGCCGATCTGCACCGCTGTGCGGCGGCTGCACGCGCTGCCGGGAAGCCATGGATCATGCCCGCCTGGACTGAAGCCGAACGGCGCTTCGCACAGGAAGAGGGCGCCGCGATGCTGGTCGTCGCCACCCAGAACATGACGCTTCGCCAGGGCATGGTTTCGACTGTGAACATGCTGAAAAACGAAGCCCTGGTTGCCTGACTGAACTGAATACCCACTCATTCGCTGGAGGAAGAAATGAAGATTAGCCTGATCCAAACGAGCCCGCAGACCGACAAGGCAGAGAACCTGCGTATTACGCGGGGATTGATGGAAGATGCCGTGCGCACGGATTCTCCGGACCTGATCGTGCTGCCCGAATATTTCGAATATTACGGCGGTACTCCGGAAGAAAAACTTGCGGCAGCCGAGAGCGTTCCCGGTGGTCCTGCCTACAAGATGGCGCAGGACTTTGCTCGCGAGCACAAGGTCTTCGTCCATGCCGGAACCTTGATGGAAAAGGTTCCAAACGAAAAGCGGATCTACAATTCCACCTTCGTCTTCAATCGCGAAGGCAAGGAGATTGCGCATTATCGCAAGATCCATATGTTCGACATCGTCGGGCCGGACGGAACGGCCTATAAGGAATCCGCAACTGTCAAGCCGGGCGAGAATGTTGTCGTCTATGACCTTGACGGGTTCAAGGTCGGCTGCGCGATCTGCTACGACATCCGCTTTGCCGAACTTTATCTGGAGCTGGAAAAGGCCGGTGCCGATGTCATCGTGCTTCCCGCCGCATTCACGCTGCAAACCGGCAAGGATCACTGGGAGGTGCTGGCGCGTGCCCGTGCCATCGAAACCCAGACCTATTTTGCCGCCTGCGGCCAGACCGGCAGCACGGTTTCGAATGGCGAACGGCGTCATACCTATGGTCACTCGCTCGTCTGCGATCCGTGGGGCCACGTTGTGGCGCGCGCGTCTGACGGCGTCGGCTTCGTGACGGCGCGCATCGAGCGCGCGCAGATCGAGCGTGTGCGTTCGCTCATCCCCATGGTCAGCCATCGCCGTATCGGCAAGCAATTGCAAGCCTGCGCATAGGAGGCCTCATATGTATACGATCAATCCCATGCCGGAGCAGGTTGCTGCCGGTGACCTCCAGCTTCTGTCGGGGGTCGAGACAGCCACTGTCGGACACTGGCGCTTCTTCGGTTTCATGCACCGATCCATCCAACCGCTCCTCCCGAAACGCCGTGTGGTCGGCACTGCCGTCACCATCGCCATTCCGGGCCCGGATTCCACCCTGCTTCACCACGTAACCGGAATGCTTCGCCCCGGCGATATTCTGGTGGTGGATCGGATGGGCGACGACCGCTATGCGTGCTGGGGCGGCGGTGTGACCATCGCTGCGAAGGCCTCGGGTGCGGTCGCTGGCATCGTGGATGGCCCGTGCACGGACCTGACGGAAATCGAGGATTCCGATTTTCCGATGTGGGCGAGGGGTATCTCGCCCATCACCACCCGGCTCTATGATCTGGGCGGTGGCATCAACATTCCGGTCTCTTGCGGCGGTGTGGTCGTCAATCCCGGTGATGCCATTCTGGCCGATGAGAGCGGGGTTCTGGTCCTGCCGCGGGACGAAGTGAATGCGGTTGCCTCGCGCGCGCTCGATATACAAGACAAGGGCAAGGTGCGTGAGGCTTCGGTGAAAACCGGCCTCAAGCTCGGTGACGTGTCTGGCGCAACCAAGAAAATTCTCGCCCACGCGGGAAGCTGATCCGATACGGGCCGGTTTCGGCCGGCCCTGATCATTTGTGGGATTGAATATGACTATTTGCTTATTTTCATCTCGCAAGTGTCTTAGAAGGAAAGGACGAATCTGGTTACCCGGAGCGCTATAAGGGACTTCAAGAAACGCAGACGCGCGGGTGATTGAAATGGGAAGGGACATGCCCGTCCATGAATATCCGTTTTCTGGAAACGGTGATCTGGTTGTCGGAACTGCGTAATTTCCGGGCGACGGCGGCTCGCCTCAATATGACCCCGGCGGCGATATCCAATCGTATCGGCGCGATGGAGCAGGAACTGGGGTTCCGGCTCTTCGACCGCGATGCCCGCGACGTCAATCTGACGGCGGAAGGCGAAGCCTTTGTCGAGGGCGCGCGCGATGTCGTACGCCGTTATCATGATCTGGTGGAAGGCCTGAGCCCGCAAAACGGGCTTGAAGGCACGCTGAAGATTGGCATCGTTCCGAGCCTCGCCATGACCATATTGCCGGGCATTCTCGATATCGTCCGCCAACGCTACCCGCAGATACGCATCTCGATCACGACCTCATCATCGAAAGGGATCGTGCAGAAGCTGGAGCAGCGGGAACTCGACATCGTTTTCGCCATCAAGCCCGAGCCTACGCCCAACCTGCGCATCGTCGACATATGCACTTTCGGCATGTTCTGGATATCGCGCAGCAATCAGTTTCCGGGCGGGGCTGAAGACATGCTGTCACGCGATGACCTGCTTGGCTGCAATCTCATTTCCTATGAGAGCGGTTCCTATAATTATCAGCAGATCATCAATTATTTCACGGAAGAGCGCCTGAAAGACGCGACCGTTCATTATTCCAATTCGCTCACCACGACGATCAACATGATTTCGGCTGGTGTCGGTATTTCCGTCATTCCGCCGGTGGTGATCCAGAAAGAGCTTCGGACGGGTGAGCTGCAAGTGCTGAATACCAATGCCGTTTTCCCGGCGACGAGCTATAGCGCTATTTATCTCGAAAGCGCAGCGACGCGCCTGATCACTCTTGTGGCCAACATCGCCCGTGAAGCCGGGCGCAATTTCAGCGGCAATTTCAGTGATAGTCTGGCCTATCAGGATTAGCGTGCAGCTTTCCGTTCAGGCTGGTTTCAGGCCCTGCGTGGGCATATCCCCGCAATAAATACTGGTGATCTCTTCGGCGACCAGGCGCTGCAACTCCCAGAGATTGCGGTCGCGGATGCCTTTTTCTTCTAGATGCTTGACGGTGAGATAGAGATATTCGGCGCAGGAACCCATATGCCCGCAGGCGCGCGCAAGCAATTGTGCCACGGAGGTCAGGGGCATGTTGTCCGAAAGCCTGTCTCCACGCGGTCCGGCCCAGAAAACGAGCGCACGTATTGGCCCATCCTCGGTGTCGATCGAAACCCAGCGGATGGAATAGGCATCGTCAATCGAACTGATTTCGCGCCGGATCATTCGGCGCAATTGTCCAAGGCGGTCCTCATCGGACAGCCGGAAAGCAATACCCTTGCAGCTGCCGCCCGGTCGCAGCGCCAGCATAAGGCCCGGCTGGGCCATCGTTGCGCGCCAGCGGGTCAGCCGAAGGCAGAATGAACGGTGCCAGCCGCTCGCCGTTCCGGCGCGCGAGTCCACCGCCTCGAAATCCGGCTTCCAGATCAGGGAGCCATAGGCGAAAACCCAGAGCGGGTTGTCTCCTGCTTCGTGAAAGAGCTGTTCCGCCAGTTCATCGACCTCATTGTCGGTGATCGGTGCCCGGCTCGGATCAGGGCCGCGATCAACCTCAAGCCGAAGGCTCAGCGAAACGAGTTCCTCGGTCAAAGCCATACGGGACAGATCGGCAGAAGGCGCGGCGTATTCAGGCTGATCGTAATTCTGGGTCATTCTTTCACGGCAAAGCATGTTCATGGATGCGTCGCCTCAGATACTCGCATTTTTGCGCATATCATCAAGCTGCCGCAATGATGAAAACAACAATTCCCGGTCTCGCAGATGTTCTTCGTAGAGAGACACGAAAATGGAGTTCGTCGTTACATGTGGCTCAGGCGCGGACTGGGCGCGTCGCAAGCTGTTGTTGGCCTTGCGCTTGGCATCTTCGACTTTGGCAAGCAATTCTTGAAGCCTTCCGGAATTGCCAAACGCACGAACACCGGCTTCCGGTGCGCCTGAGGCGACTGTATTCGATGTCGAGTGGATCATGGTCTGCATCTCCAATGGCAAGATATAGAGCTGATCGTGGAGTCTGTTTATGATATAATGATGTTATAAAATGTACTAAATTACATTCTTGTGATGTTGTGTTTCGGGCATTGTTTTTAAGAGTAATTCTATTTCTTGCTAGGAGCATTTTTAGCACTGTCGCCCCGTTGAAAACGAGGCATTCAATGCCAAAACTTCCAGTGAACAAGGAAAATTCGCGTGGTAGTGCTGCGCTCGGACAGATTCCGGGACGTGCAGACAGCTGGCATTTGAGGCCGGGATATCAATCAGCGTCATGATTCATGAACGGGAGCATATCGACCGTGTCGATTGTCGTCGGCTCGACGGGCTTGCCGTCTGGCTTGGCAAAAATCATCACTGCAAAACAGTAGATCAGAAACACTGCCACGCCGATAGCTAGCAGGCTGGCAAATATGAGTGGCCAATCAATCATGGCCGACACCTTGGCGCAGTTTGCGCGTCAACTCAACCGTCTGTTGCGATGGGAAAGCCTTAACGCTTGCCTGTAAAAGTGAGCGGCAGGTTTCGACCGGAGGCTGGATGTCGGAAATAAAAACGCTGGGATCCAGACGGGTCTACGAAAATCGTTGGATGAAGGTTCGTGAGGACCGCATTGTTTATCCGGACGGCAGCGAAAGCATTTATGGCGTTGTCGAGAAAAACGATGCCGCAATGATTTTCGCAATGGATGACGAAGACGGCGTCTATTTAGTGGAACAGTTCCGCTATCCCGTCGGGCGCCGGTTCTGGGAGCTTCCGCAAGGGGCTTGGCAGGAGCAGGGGAACGTCGATCCCCTCACTTTGGCTCGTGGAGAACTGCAAGAGGAAACCGGGCTGACCGCTGAGGAGATGGTCTATCTCGGAGAGACTTACGAAGCCTACGGGTTTGCGGCTAACAAGTGCCATATCTTTCTCGCTACAGGACTGAAAATGGGAAAGCCCAGTCTCGATGCCGAAGAGCAGGGGCTCATCTGCCGCCGCTTTCCTATCGGGGAAGCCGTCGAGATGATCCTTCGCGGCGATATCAAAGATGCGAGTACTATTGCCGCCTTCGGGCTTCTACGCCTGAAAGGGATTATCTGAAGCATACTGCGCGGTAACAGGGAGCGCCCACTGAAATCAATGGGGCAATCTCCACAGCAGATACAGGCCTACGACCGTTGAAAAAATGACGCCTGACCAGAGCCAAATCTGATCGGCAAATAACAAGCGCGTCATTTTCTGTGGATCTCGATCCAGGTAATGCCGAAGACAACAGCGCTGACGGCCAGGATCGCTGTTAACTCAATCCAAAAAATCAACTGCATGGCGATGTCCTCCAGCATGGTTAACAAACAACTAATGAAAAGGTTCACTCAGTTGGGTGAGTTTCATTGACATCATGACATCATGATGTCACTATATCCTGATGAAAATCGCAGAAGATCATGCTCCGCTCTATGCCAAGGTGGAAACATCGCTGGCGGACGATATTTCAGCCGGTGCTCTGCCTGCTGGCAGTCAGCTTCCTCCAGAAGATCGCCTGATCGAACGTTTCAGGGTCAGCCGGACGACCGTTCGCAAGGCCATTGAGAATCTGGTCGCGCGTGGCCTTGTCGAAATTCGTCGCGGCAAGGGAACCTTCGTTGCCCAGCCCAAGGTCACGCAGGAATTGACGGAGCTGACCGGTTTTGTCGAAGATATGCAGGCGCTCGGCCGCGCGCCGACGGCACGATTGCTCGACAAGGAGGTGGTGCCAGCCGATGCAGACGTTGCGCGCCAGCTCGCTCTGCCGTCCGGAGCTCTGGTCATGCGGATCCGGCGCGTTCGGCTTGCCGACGGCGTCGCCATGTCTCTGGATGAAACATATCTGCCGCGCGAAATCGGTGAGAAGATTGTTACGCACGATCTGGACGTCGAGCCGATCTTCACGCTGCTGGAAGATAAATATGATCTACCGCTTGTCGAGGCGGAGTATCGGCTGGAGGCTGTCACTGCTTCGCCAGATGTTGCGGACGCCCTCGCAGTCGAGCCCGGCAGCGCCGTCTTCCTGATCGAGCGCACGTCCTACACCGAGGGGCGTCGGGCAATCGACTACGAAAAGCTCCACTATCGCGGTGATCTCATCAGCTTTGTCACTCGCCTGGCCCGGCGACCGCGCGGCCAAAGATAGCCGGGGGGTGAAATGTTGGCTTTATGGCTGTTCATAGCGGCTTTCGGCGCAAGTGCGCTTGGTGGCGTGCTGGGCATGGCAAGCGGCATCTTCATCGTGCCGGCGCTTACGCTGTTTTTCGGTGTCGACATTCATGTCGCTATCGGGGCGAGCATTGTTTCAGTCATCGCCTGTTCTTGCGGCAGCGCGGCTCCGCTTTTGAAGCGACGGCTGACCAATGTCCGGCTTGCGGTCGTTCTTGAGACGGCAACCACGCTTGGCGCGCTGACCGGCGTGTTTCTGATCGGAATCGTTTCGACTTCGGTTCTATATGGGTTGTTCGCGGCCATTCTGGTGCTTTCTGCAAAGCAGATGCTGGTACGGCGGCGCGACGAAATCGGCGCAGCGGTGCCGGATGCGAAAAGCCTCTCCACAAGCCTGCGGCTGCATTCTAGCTTTCCCGATCACATATCCGGGCAGGAGGTGCATTATCGCGTCGGCCATGTTCCGCTGGGCATGGCGCTGATGTATGGGGCGGGACTGGTCTCGGCCCTTCTGGGGATAGGCTCGGGCGTTTTGAAAATCCCGGCGATGGATACCGCCTTGAAACTTCCTATCAAGGTCTCGTCCGCCACCTCCAATTTCATGATCGGCGTGACGGCTGCTGCAAGCGCAAGCGCCTATTTTGTTCGCGGTGACATCGACATCGGGATCACGGGACCGATTGCGCTTGGTTCGGTCATCGGTGCGCTGGTCGGCGCTCGCCTGCTGATGAGCCTTCCGGCGGAAAAACTGCGCGTCTTCTTCGTCGCGGTTCTCCTTGTTCTCGCGGTCCAGATGCTTCTGAGCGCTTTCGGTATAGAGATCTCTGGAGGCTTAAAATGAAAGTTACCGCAGACGCCGGACGACGGGACAAAATCATTGCAGCGCTTCTTTGGTATGGCACATGGTTCGCTTCTGCCTTGATCGCGGTTGGTGTCGTTATGACTTCTATTGAACCGACGTCGCTTGCACTGAACGGCTATGACATCGTGAATGCTGGCATTGCGGTATTCATTCTCCTGCCGATCATCCGCGTCGCGCTGACGATGTATCTTTTTCTACGCGAGCGTGATTACGTCTACACCGTCATTGCCGCAACGGTTCTGCTGATTATCGCAACCGGCATCGTCGTGGACTTTCGCTAATCCCGATAAATCGCGTGAAACATAAGCAATATGGCTTGCATCGGCGTGCGTGGGCTGATTTTCTGCTCGCCAAAGCCGAAAGCATCGACCCTGATCCGTCGCACGCTCCGGACAAAAGCGGAGGGGACGGAATGGCCACTGGATTGGCAAAGCGACTGACAGCATTCGGCATGGTTATCCTGCGCGAGGCGATCAGCGTCTACTGGACGCTGGTCAAGATCATGTTGCCGGTGATGGTGCTGACGCAGCTGGCAATCGAGATGGGCCTGATCAAAGCCATTTCTCCTGCCTTCGCTCCCGTCATGCAGTTCGTGGGGCTGCCGCCTGAAGCCGGTTTTGTTTGGGCTATGAACCTGCTGGTGGGCGTGTGGAGCGGGGCAGTGGTGATGTTCGCCGTCTTGCCGGTCGACACACTCACCACAGCTCAGGTGACGATCCTCGGTTCGCTTTTCCTCTTCGCTCATGCTCTTCCCATCGAACAGCGTATCGTACAAAAGGCTGGTCCGCGCCTGATCGTGTCGACCCTGATCCGGCTTGGCGGCGGCCTTGTTTTCGCATGGGGGATCAACCTGATTTCCAGCCGTACCGGCTGGCTGGCAGAACCGGCTGCACCGGGCTGGGTGCCGGGCCATTACGATTCAAGCTGGAGCAGCTTCGTCGCCGATACGGCTTCCACGCTGGTCTGGATATTTATCGTCCTGCTCGGTCTGGTGGCTGTGCTGAGAACAATGGACGCGCTCGATGTGACGCGCTTCCTCAACCTGCTTCTTTCACCCTTGTTGCGCTTGCTCGGCATATCGAAAAATGCCGCTCCATTGACCGTGGTCGGGCTGGTGCTGGGACTGTCCTATGGTGGAGGTCTCATCATCCGTGAAGCACAGCGCGGACACATTCAGCCTCGGGACGTCTTTCTCGCGTCGAGTTCATGGGGCTGTGCCACAGCCTGATCGAAGATACGCTGATCGTGGTGGCTCTTGGCGCGGATATCTATGTCGTCCTGTTCGGTCGATTGATTTTCTCCATTGTTCTGGTCGCGATATTCGCCAGACTTCTGCGCGGAACGGGCGACGCCTTCTTCTTCCG
>NZ_JBCAUP010000039.1:0-44697 GCF_038433355.1 Brucella cytisi | reverse complement strand
TTGTCGCAGTGAAACGGGTTGTCGATTACAACGTAAAGATCCGTGTAAAGGGAGACGGTTCGGGCGTTGAGCTTGCGAACGTCAAGATGTCGATGAACCCTTTCGATGAGATCGCGGTTGAAGAAGCGATCCGTCTGAAGGAAGCGGGCAAGGTGACGGAAATCGTCGCGGTTTCGGTCGGCCCGGCACAGGCACAGGAAACGCTGCGTACCGCACTTGCCATGGGCGCCGATCGTGCGATCCTGGTGAAGTCGGACGAAACGGTTGAGCCGCTTGGCGTTGCCAAGGTTCTCAAGGGCGTGGTCGATGCGGAAAAGCCGGATCTCGTCTTCCTCGGCAAGCAGGCAATCGACGATGATTCCAACCAGACCGGCCAGATGCTTTCGGCCCTTCTCAACTGGAGCCAGGCGACGTTCGCCTCGAAGGTGGAGTTGGGTGACGGTTCGGCCAAGGTAACGCGCGAAGTTGATGGTGGTCTCCAGACCATCGACGTGAAGCTTCCGGCGATTGTCACGGTCGATCTTCGTTTGAACCAGCCGCGTTATGCGTCGCTGCCGAACATCATGAAGGCCAAGAAGAAGCCGCTTGACGAAAAGTCGCCCGCTGATTTCGGTGCCGACATTGCGCCGCGTCTCAAGGTCCTGAAGACTGAAGAGCCGGGTGGCCGCAAGGCTGGCGTGAAGGTCGGTTCAGTCTCTGAACTGGTCGAGAAGCTCAAGGCCGACGGCGTACTCTAAAGAAATCGGAAGGGACGATATAAATGGCTATTCTTCTTATTGCCGAACATGACAATGCAACCCTTTCCGACCAGACGGCGAAAGCGCTGACGGCCGCTGCCCAGATCGGCGGCGACGTGGATGTTCTGGTTGCAGGCAAGGGCGCGAAGGCTGCTGCCGATGCCGCAGCCAAGCTGAAGGGCGTGCGCAAGGTTCTGCTTGCTGAAAGCGATGGACTGGAAAACCGTCTGGCCGAGCCAACGGCCGCTCTCATCGTGGAACTGGCAGGCAATTACGACACGATCATTGCTCCGGCAACGACCTCGGCTAAGAACATCCTGCCGCGCGTTGCAGCGCTTCTCGATGTGATGCAGTTGTCCGAAATCATGGAAGTCGTGTCGGCTGATACGTTCAAGCGTCCGATCTATGCGGGCAATGCGATCCAGACGGTCCAGTCGACCGATGCAAAGAAGGTTATCACCGTGCGTACCGCGTCGTTCCAGGCAACGGGCGAAGGTGGTTCGGCTGCAGTTGAAAGCGTCAATGCAGCAGCCGATCCGGCGCTGTCGAGCTTCGTCGGCAATGCATTGTCGGATTCGGACCGTCCGGAACTGACCTCGGCTAAGATCATCATCTCCGGCGGTCGTGCGCTCGGTTCTGCCGAAAAGTTCCAGGAAGTGATCCTGCCGGTTGCTGACAAGCTCGGTGCAGCGGTCGGCGCAAGCCGTGCCGCAGTCGATGCGGGCTACGCGCCGAACGACTGGCAGGTTGGCCAGACCGGCAAGGTGGTTGCCCCGGATCTCTACATCGCCGTCGGAATCTCTGGTGCGATCCAGCATCTGGCCGGTATGAAAGACAGTCGTGTGATCGTGGCGATCAACAAGGACGAGGAAGCGCCGATCTTCCAGGTGGCCGATTACGGCCTCGTCGGCGATCTCTTTACGATCCTGCCGGAACTGCAAAACGTTCGTTGATTCACCTGAAAAATTTTCTGATCGCCTGAACTATCCAGGCGATCAGAATGTTCATGTGACTAATCGAAGGAACAAAGCTGCCACGGCGATTTTTGACTGGCGATCAAAGCGAACGTGAATAGCCGCTATCTGCGGCATCAGGCAGGTAGGTAAGGACAAAACCTCGACCTGCTACGGAACTGTTTCAAGGTCCGTTTCGCGAAACTCGTTATCTGTCGCCAGGACCGGCACACGATAATATTTTGCGGACGCGTAATGTATGCAGTCTGCCAAATTCAGCCCGCGGCGGCTCTATTGGCCGCATGGAGTGAAGGTGTTGTGGCCTGTATTGCCGACGGTATGTCGCAAAGCTCGATGGCGCGGGCGTCCAGTTCCCTGGCATCAGGGAACTGAGATCACGAGGTGAGCTTACGCCGCGCGGGGAGCCACAGTTAATCTTACTCCGAGAGCGGACAGAACCTTTTGCACCGTATCATACCGCAACTTGGAGCCAGTCTTTAGAGCTTTGTAGAGGCTTTCCCGCCCGAGGCCGGATTCCCTGGCAATCTCGGACATTCCCTTTGCCTTGGCAATGTGCCCGAGAGCGGCAATGAAAACCTCTGGATCGTCTTCCATGGCCGCGGCAAGGAACTCTGCAATCATCTCGTCGCTATCCAGATAGTCCGACACATCGAAATCGGTGAAGTTAGTCATGGTCGATCCTTTCCAAGCGTTGCGGCCATTTCGATAGCCTTTTTGATGTCACGCTTTTGTGTGCTCTTGTCTCCACCGATCAGCAGCAGGTACACAACGTCCCCTTGCCGGGTGTAATAGAGCCGGTATCCCGCCCGTAATGAATGCGCATTTCGGAAACACCGTGTCCTACCGGCTCAGTGTCACCGAAGTTACCCTTCTCGGCGGAGACAATGCGCGCCAGAATGCGGGTCTTCGCCCTCAAATCCTTTAGCGCTTTGAACCACGCTTCAAATTCGTCGGATTTCTTGAATTGATTCATGGTTTATTGTATCCATTCGGATACGTTTTGTCAAGGGGAGGTTGGCCGGTGGCACCGTAACCTTAATTTTGTTGTAAAGCTTAGCGGTGGAACAGAGGGCATGCACGACAGTCGCTCCTCGCTTTATCACCGCCGTTGCTTTCCGCCTGAGATTATTGCCAAAGTAGTGTGGCTGTATATCCGGTTTCCGTTGAGTTTTCGTATGGTCAAAGACATACTGGCATACCGAGGAATTGTCGTTAACCTCAAGACAGCGCGCGAGTGGGCTGAAAAGTTCTGACGAGACTACGCCAACACAATCTGGCGCGATATCGCTGGCGTGTAATCTGCCCAATCACGACATCATAGATCAACACGCATCCGGGTACAGGTTAAGGTTACGGTGCCTTCTCATCGCCTGAACTATCCAGCCGATGGATGCTAAACTCATCCCGAGACTGCGTGTTTTCCTGCATAGTCGTAGCCTATTGCGGCCTTGAACTGACTGATTTTTTCCAGAAGCATTTCGCGGTATGCCTCAGGTGACATCGTTCGATCGTCGACCCGTGTCAGCCCGCGTGATACAGGCACCAGCAGATCTCCTGGGTGTGAACCACGAAGTGAATGTATACTTGTTACATCACCTCCCTGAGCGCCAAGTCCAGGTGCAAGGATGATTGAGTGTGGAAGAAGATGTCGCAAGCGCCGACCTTCCTGAGGAACAGTGGCGCCGATCACCGCTCCGATAGGAGACAGGGACGTTCGGCCAGGTGAAAAGCTGCCAATCAAATCTGCGACCCGGTCCGATATCAGCCTGTTTCCAGTTAACTTGTCCTGGATCCAGCCAGCGCCTGGATTGGATGTTCGACACAGGACAAACAAACCTTTTCCATACCGCTTCGAACATTCTACGAAAGGTGCAAGTGTGTCGGGGCCCATAAGTGGGTTAATCGTCAGGCAGTCTGCCTCGAAATCCCCGCTGCCACCGTCTGCAAGGGGCGTGAGATATGCACGGGCATATGCAGCGGCTGTCGCACCAATATCCCCGCGTTTGGCATCGAGAATGACACCAATTCCGGCATCCCTGGCTCGCCTCATTCCAGCGGAGAGGGCCGCGAGGCCGGCAAGCCCGCCGGCTTCGAAATAGGCGGCCTGGAATTTTACAAACCCAACTTTCCCCTCGATTGAATCAAGAATGAGATTGACGTACCGATCCATCCAGCAGCCATCTTCCCTCTCGAAGAATTGTGGGATATCGGACAAAGAGGGATCTATGCCTACGACTAGGTCGCCATACTTGCCGACATTGGTTTCCACGATCTCCGTCCAGGTCGGTTTTCCCATGTCAGAATCCTCGTTAAGATTTGCCGTTGCGCTGACCAATCAGTTCTCGCTCTTGGACATCAGATCGTGCGCTGGGTCAAGAAATTGATGGATCGAATGTCGCGGCTGGGCTGCCTTTTGCGACAGCTTCAGTTCTTTGTCGCCGAAATTATCATGACTGGCGATCATCATAAATGATGCCAATAATCTGGCATGAAACCTGCTTGTTTAAGACAAAACAATAACGGGTGCTTCTTGTGTCTTATACAGTCTTCCTGCTCGGCCTATTAAGTGCCTCTTTCGGTCTCAGCTGGCCCTGGTTTGCATCGATCTTTTCTCAGCGCGTTTACTACAGAAAATCAGGTTTGGCGTTGATGATGACCGCAAGTCCGATCTGCATTACCGCCATGGCGCTCTCCGTTTCAGATTTTGGTTTGTTCTACAGTGGGTTGGTTGTAACTGCCGGGTGGCTATTCTCAGCGTTAATCAGGGATGTGATCTTCCCGGCAATACCGGTAGCCATGTCCGCAGGGGCGTTGATCGCCTATCTTCGGTTTGGCGAGCACATCGTATGAGAAAGGCGAATTGTTCCTTGGTTTGCACATTATTGTTACCGAAATGCATTATCCGAAGTGTTTTTGTTCGATATCAGACAAACAATACGGCATTGATTTAGCTTGGATATCTGACCGAAAATATCTTCTATTCGATAGCGCTTAGCTTCACGTCGTCCGAATTCCAATATTGCTGGAACAATGTCCTTGTTGAAATAGATAACGTCTGCGGCTTGCAGTGCGCGAATGGCTTTGAGCGTCATCAGCTCGGGGTCTACGGGATTGACGGTAAAGACTTTCACACTCCCTGCATCAGATACCTCCTGTGAAGCAACCGCGAGAAGATCGGTTTCCGAGCTGCTGGTCCACGGTTCCGAGAAGGCTTTGTCAGCAAATATATCCCAAAAATGGCGACGCGCCGCTGCTGTCGTCACCATGGAACCGACACGGGTGCGTAGGTTTTGGGCAAGCCGTGCCCAGTCTTTCAGCGAAGCTGGCAAAAGCGCTTCGATCTTACGGCGGATGGTTTGCGCCAGAACAGGCGCCCCGCCATCTGTCGAGATAGCCACGATAACCGGTGAACGATTGACGATCGACCCAAACTGGAATTGGCAATATTGTGGTTTATCGATGACATTGACGGGAACACCGGCTCGTTTGCAGGTGGCAAGGAAGGCTGCGGCTTCGCCTTCGTCGCGGCAATCGGCAATTGCCATAGCCGCACCTGGCAAATCCGCATCTTGCAATGGCCTGGTAACCAGCGATATGCACGCTTCCGCATGGACCACCGGACGGACGGCCAATGCACGCATCATGTCGTCGGGCGCATCAGCATAGACCTCGACACGAGCCCCGCAGGCGGCCAGCAATTCTGCCTTCCATGCGGCGGCATCGGAACCGCCAGAGATAATACAGCGTCTTCCCTCCAGCGCCCAAAACACCGGAAGTTTTGCTAGGGGTTCGATGCGAGTAAAGGCTTCACTCTGCTGCGGTCGCGAGACACCCATTGATGATCCCCCTGATTTCGGCGCGGCACGAGCCGCAATTGGTTCCAGCGTTGAGTTGCTTGCCGATGGCCTCTACACTATGGCAACCGGAGTGAATGGCAGCGGCAATCTGATTGATGCCTACACCGAAGCACGAGCAAACTGTTGCGCCGGGATCCGGCTTGTCCATACCGGGTCGACCTGCAACGATTGCAAAGCGCTTGCGCAAATCGTCATGGGTGACAATCAATTGCTGGATGGCCCAGTTACGAGCGACGGCGACCGGTTGCGGCGCGATGAACAGCGCCGCAAGCAATCGCGAACCCGCAAAGAAGGCGAGCCGCGTTTCGCCGGTCGCAGTGTCGGTATAGCCGATAGGATCGATCTCTTCGGGAATGGCGAGATGCACATAACACCATTCCACCCAATCACCGATATCGCCAAGCGAAGCCAATTCCAGCCGCCAGCCACCCTCGGCGCGAGCCAGCGCCCAATAATCGCAGTCGATAGCGGAGGGTTTTGCAATCGAAACGGCAAAGCCGTAGCTGCGAGCCTGAAACGGCCTCACAGTTACGGCCACGTTTTTGGAGGCGGGCTGACCGGACACCGGATCGACTACCGGCGCAACCAGCGCGTCGATACGGGCACGAGCGGAAAACTGATCGTTCCAGTGCATCGGCACGAAGACACTGCCCCGCGCCTGCCGCGCCGTTACAAGAGCGCGCACGATGGCCTTGCCGTGGGGGCTTTCAATTTCCACCAGCCCGGCGCTGCCTATACCCAGCGCCGTCGCATCACGCGGATGAAGCTCGGCAAACGGTTCGGCGATATGAGCAGAAAGCCGCGTGCTTTTGCCGGTTCGCGTCATCGTATGCCATTGGTCGCGGATGCGGCCCGTATTGAGCGTGAACGGAAAAACGCTGCTGACGCGGTCTCTCTCCGGCACAGCAGTGACGACAAAGCGGGCGCGCCGGTCGGGATGGAAATAGCCGCCTTTTTCGAAGTAGCGCGATGCGGTCTCTGCGGCGCCGGATGCCTTCGGCCACTGGAAAGGCATCATGGCATCGTATGCGGTGGGAGCGATGTACTGAACCGCACCGATATCGAAATCGCGGCTGCCGTTATTCTCAAAAGCCGACAATGCCGCGTGTTCGGCAAAGATCGCAGACGGGCTCCTATAGTCGAACGGAGCGGCATGATTCATACGGCGCGCCACTTCGGCAAGCTGCCACCAGTCCGGCTTGGCCTCGCCCGGAGCGGCCAGAAATGCCCGCTGCCGGGAGATGCGCCGTTCGGAATTGGTGACGGTGCCGTCTTTCTCGCCCCAGCCGAGCGATGGCAACAATACATGAGCGTGGCGCGTTGTGTCGGTGTCGTGAACGATGTCAGAGACGACAACAAAAGGGCAGGCCGCTATTGCAGCTTCAACTGCATCGGCATTCGGCATGGATACAACCGGATTGGTGGCCATGATCCACAGCGCTTTGATGCGTCCGTCCGTCACCGCACGGAACATGTCGACGGCTTTCAGTCCGGGCTTTTTGGCAATGGCGGGCGAGGACCAGAAACGCTGCACGCGGTCGCGGTCGTCTGGATTCTCGATAGCCATATGGGCTGCGAGCATATTGGCGAGACCACCCACTTCACGACCACCCATGGCATTGGGCTGTCCGGTTAGTGAAAAGGGCCCCATTCCAGGTCGCCCGATCCTGCCAGTCGCCAGATGACAATTGATGATGGCATTGACCTTGTCGGTTCCCGAGGACGACTGATTGACGCCCTGACTGTAGCAGGTCACCGTATTTTCGGTGGCCTCAAACATCTGGAAGAATTCTCCAAGCTTGGCTGACGACAGACCCGTGCGCTCGACCAGCATTTCCCTATCAATCGCTGCTGATGCTTCGACGGCTAGCCCCAGGCCGGATGTATACGCATTGACATAGTTCATATTGAGCGCTGGACTCTTCACCAGATGGGCGAAAAGCCCCATGAAAAGCGCCACATCGCCATCCGGGCGGATTGCCAGATGCAGATCGGCAATGTCACAGGTCATCGTTCGACGCGGATCAATGACGACAATCTTCATCTGCGGTCGGGTTGCCTTTGCTGCGGCAAGCCTTTGATAAAGCACTGGATGGCACCAGGCGAGATTGGAACCAGTCAACACTACCAGATCGGCAAGTTCAATATCCTCATAGGTGCCGGGCACCGTATCGGAACCGAAAGCGCGGCGATGCCCTGCCACGGACGAGGACATGCAAAGGCGCGAGTTCGTGTCTATGTTTGCTGACCCTATAAAGCCCTTCATCAGCTTGTTTGCGACGTAATAATCTTCGGTCAGCAATTGGCCCGACACGTAGAAGGCTACAGAATCTGGCCCATGTTCAGCTATCGTCTCCGAAAATCTCCGGGCCACAAGATCGAGCGCCCGGTTCCACTCTGCACGCTGGCCGTCGATTTCAGGAAAGAGTAGCCGACCATCGAGATCGATGGTCTCTGCAAGAGCCGAACCTTTCGAACACAATCGTCCGAAATTCGCCGGGTGATCGGGATCGCCTCTAACTGATACTGAGCCGGCTTCATCCACCTTGGCGATTACGCCGCAGCCGACGCCACAATAGGGGCAGGTGGTTTTTGTTTCGGTGATCGTCGCCATTTCGGACCTCATATCGAAACCGCAAGCTTGGCGCGTGCCTGTCTTACCAGCTGTTGTAGGAGAGGAACTTGCCACTCATCCGGATCTCGATGCGTTCGCCCTTCTGGTTCGGCACCTTGTCCACGCTCATCTCGAAATCGATGGCGCTCATGATCCCGTTGCCGCTCTTTTCCTGAATGAGTTCTTTCAGCGTCGGACCGTAAATCCCGACAATTTCGTAGAAGCGATAGATACAGGGGTCGGTCGGGATAGCGCGATCCCATTCCTTGGTCGGATATTCCGCCAGCACCACACCTGCTTCCTGCGGCAAGCCGAGATTGATCGCCAGCTTGTCCGCCTTGTCGCGTGGCAGGGCATTCATGCCAAGACAGGCCGAGGTGACGAACACTTCACTCATACCAATGCCTTCGGCAATTGAGGCCCAGGTCTGACCGGCGAGTCGCTTTTTCTCATAGATTAGATCGGTGACGTCACTTTTGCTCAGCATGCCATCTCCTCTAGTTGGTTGATTTCGCTAGTGTCGGTTCGTCAGAAGGCCAGCGCGAGATAGACGGTGTCGCCTTCCTGCTTGACTGGAAACGTCCGCGTCACGCCTTCGTCGGCACCCTGCGCCTTGCCGGTCGCAAGATTGATAACCCAGTTGTGCAGCGGGCAGGTCACGCAACCGTCATGGACGATGCCCTGACTGAGCGGCCCGTTCTTGTGCGGGCAGCGATCCTCGATGGCGAACAGGCGGTCGTCGAAAGTGCGGAAGACGGCAATCGTCGTTGGTCCGTTTTTCACACAGCGCGATCCCTGACGTGGAATGTCGTCCAGCGTGCCGATGGCAATCCAGTTCCTGGCCATCTCGTTCATTCCGCAGCCTCCGCATTCAAGACGGCCATAGGCTGGAACTCGTGCTTGTCCTTGCCGGAAGCGCGCTCGGACCAGGGATCGACCTGCGCAAATTTCTGCGAAAAGACGAAGCGGTCGTAATAGGCTTCGCGCTTGTCCTGATCGTCCATGATCTGACGGCGGATTTCATCGAGACCGATGCGCTTCGCCCATTTATAGATGCGCTCCAGATAGCGGGCCTGTTCGCGATACATCTGCGTCAGCGCCACAATATGCTCCAGCGCTTCGTCTTCGGTCTTCACCAGTCCCAGAACTTCCGTGCCCTTGATGTCGAGACCGGCGGCACCGGCGAAGTGGATTTCGAAGCCGGAATCGACGCAGATCACGCCGATATCCTTGCAGGTCGCCTCCGCGCAATTGCGCGGACAACCCGAGACCGCCATTTTCAGCTTGGCCGGGGTCCAGGAACCCCACATGAATTTTTCGATGCGAATGCCGAGACCGGTGGAATCCTGCGTGCCGAACCGGCACCAGTCCGAACCGACGCAGGTTTTCACCGTGCGCAATCCCTTGGCGTAAGCCTGACCGGAAATGAAGCCCGCCTTACCGAGATCGGACCAGACCGCTGGCAGTTGTTCCTTTTCGATGCCCAGAAGATCGATGCGCTGACCGCCCGTGACCTTGACCATCGGAATGGCGAACTTGTCCACCACATCGGCGATGGCGCGCAGTTCCCTGGAATTGGTCACGCCGCCCCACATGCGCGGCACGACGGAATAAGTGCCATCCTTCTGGATATTGGCGTGCACGCGCTCATTGATGAAACGCGACTGGTAGTCGTCGACATATTCGTCCGGCCAGTCGCAGACGAGGTAATAGTTGAGCGCCGGGCGGCATTTGGCGCAGCCGCAGGAGGTCTTCCACTCCAGTTCCTGCATGACGGCGGGAATGGTCTTCAGCTTCTTGGCCTTGATGAGCCTGCGCACATCGTCATGGCCGAGATCGGTGCAACCGCACATGGGCTGCACAGCCTTGGGATTGTAGCTGTCGCCGAGCGTCAGCGCCATGAGCTGCTCGACCAGCCCCGTGCAGGAGCCGCAGGACGCCGACGCCTTCGTATGCTCTCGCACATCGTCGAGCGAAGTCAGGCCCTTTTCCGTCATGGTGGAGACGATTTTACTCTTGCAAACGCCGTTGCAGCCGCAGATTTCCGCATCATCCGGCAAGGCTGCAACGGCCGCCATAGGGTCCAGCGGGGTCCCTCCCTGATAGGCCTGACCGAAGATCAGCGTATCGCGCATGGCCGAAATATCGGCCGCCTTTTTCTTCAGATCGTTGAACCAGGCACCATCAGCCGTCTCGCCATAGAGAACCGTGCCGATGATCCGGTTTTCCTTGATCACAAGCCGCTTGTAGATACCAGCTGTCGCATCGCGCAGGACGATCTCCTCACGGTCCGCACCGTCGGCAAAATCGCCAAGCGAGAACAGATCGATGCCCGTCACCTTCAGCTTGGTCGGCGTGTCGGAATGGGTGAAGGCGGGGGTCGTATCGCCTGCCAGATGCGAGGCCGCCACACGCGCCATTTCGTAAAGCGGCGCGACCAGACCATAGACCGTGCCGCCCACTTCCGCGCATTCGCCGAGCGAGAGAATATTGGCATCCGAGGTTCGCATGCCCGCATCGACGACAATGCCGCGATTGACCGCCAGACCCGCTTCCTTGGCCAGCCCGACATTCGGACGAATGCCGACAGCCATCACCACCAGCGTGGCGGGAATGACCGTACCATCGTCAAGCTCGACACCTTCAACCTTGCCATTGCCGATAACGGCCTTGGTGTTGGCCTTGCAGATGACCTTGATGCCACGCTCCTCGACCGCCCGTTGCAGCAGATAGCCTGCGGCGGGGTCGAGCTGGCGCTCCATCAGCGTCGGCATGACATGCAACACCGTCACATCCATGCCGCGCTGGGCCAGACCGGCTGCGGCTTCCAGGCCCAGCAGACCGCCGCCGATGACGATGGCCTTCTCGCGCGATTGCGCGGCGACCAGCATCGCATCCACATCGTCTAGATCGCGATAGCTGATGACACCGGGCAGATCCTTGCCCGGAACGGGAATGATGAAAGGTACCGAGCCGGTGGCAATCACCAGCTTGTCATAGCTTTCCGTAACGCCGTGATCCGAGGTAACGGTCCTGGCGTCGCGGTCGATGGCGACGACCTTATGACCCTTATAGAGCGTGATGCCGTGCTTGATGTACCAGCCGTCGCCATGAATGACGATCTGCTCATAGGTCTTCTCGCCGGAGAGGACCGGCGACAGCATGATGCGATCGTAATTGACGCGCGGTTCGGCGTTGAAAATGGTGACTTCATACTGGCCCGGCGCCTGCTCGAACAGATGTTCCAGCATGCGGCCCGGCGCCATCCCATTGCCGACGATAACGAGTTTCTCAGCCATAGAATTTACTCCGCAGCTTCCACGAAGCGATGACGCTCGTAGAGGAACTTCAGAACAGCCTCACGGCATTTCAGATAGGTGCGATCGGAGGCCAGCTCGATACGGTTGCGCGGGCGCGCAATAGCGACGTCCAGCACCTCGCCGATCTTCGCCGCCGGACCGTTGGTCATCATCACGATGCGGTCGGAAAGCAGCACCGCCTCATCGACATCGTGGGTGATCATCACCATCGTATTGCCAAGCCGGGCGTGGATTTCCATCACGGCATCTTGAAGATGCGCACGGGTCAGCGCATCCAGCGCGCCGAATGGCTCGTCGAGCAGCAGGATTTTCGGCTCCATGGCCAGCGCACGGGCAATACCGACACGCTGCTTCATGCCGCCGGAAATTTCCGACGGGCGCTTGTCTTTTGCATGCGCCATCTGGACGAGGTCAAGATTGGTCATGACCCAGTCATGCCGTTCGGCCTTGCTTTTACTGGAGCGGAAAACCTTGGTCACGGCAAGATTGACGTTTTCGTAAACCGACAGCCAGGACAACAGCGAATGGTTCTGGAAAACCACCGCCCGCTCCGGTCCCGGCGCGTTGACTTCCTTGTTTTCCAGCAGGACCGCGCCGGACGAAACCGGCGTCAGCCCGGCAATCAGGTTCAAAAGCGTGGATTTTCCGCAGCCGGAATGGCCGATGATGGAAACGAACTCGCCCTTGGAGATCGAAAGATTGATGTCATTCAGGACTTCGGAGCGGTCGAAATGCTTGTCGATATGGTCAAGTTTGAGATAGGCGCTCATGACTGTTCTCCTCAGCTTGCAGAAGCGCTGCGGGTGAAAAGCCGCCCGATGGCCGCAACCAGCTTGTCGAGCGCAAAACCGACGAGGCCGATATAGGCGAGAGCGACGATGATGTCGGACAGACGTGACGAGTTCCACGCGTCCCAGATGAAGAAGCCAATGCCGACACCACCGGTCAGCATTTCGGCGGCTACGATGGCAAGCCAGGAGAGGCCGACGCCGATCCGCAGACCCGTGAAGATGTAGGGCGCCGCCGAGGGCAGCATGATCTTGAAGAAGAACTCGAACTGGTTGAGCCGCAGCACCTTGGCGACGTTGCGATAATCCTGCGGAATATTGCGCACGCCGACTGCGGTGTTGATGATGATCGGCCAGATCGAGGTGATGAAAATCACGAAAATCGCCGACGGATTGGCATTTTGGAAGGCCGCAAGCGACAATGGCAGCCAGGCCAGCGGCGGCACGGTGCGCAATACCTGAAAGATCGGATCGAGGCCGCGCATGGCCCAGACCGACTGACCGATAACGGCACCGATCACGATGCCTGCAATGGCCGCCAGGCCGAAGCCGTAGGCAACGCGTTCCAGCGAGACGAGCACGCGCCAGCCAAGTCCGATATCCTGCGATCCGTAGTTGAAGAAGGGATAGGCGATCAGATCGTAGCTGTCTTCCCAGACCTTGGACGGCGCAGGCAACGATGAGTCAGGGGCCGCGCACAATATCTGCCAGATCCCCAGCAGGATGGCGAGCACCACCAGCGGCGGCACGATGTTACGTGCGGCACTGCGCGCCAGCACGCCGAAATCGAAGACGGATTTGGGCTGCTTGGCCAGCCGGACGACGTTCCCGGCGGCAGTTGGCGCCTTCGGCGCCTTGGTCGTCAGCGACGTGACGACATTTGGATCTTTCAGCAGGGCGGACATTCAACGCTCCTTGAGCATTTCCGGCAAAAGTGTGAAGCGGCTTTGCGTTCGGAAATGCGTAAAAACAAAGGGACAGAGGAGAGACGCACCGATCGCGCGCCCGAAGTTGGCTCAGGACGCAGCCTTGATCGCGAGACTGTCGAGATAGGCCGAGGGGTTTTCGGGATCGAAGACCTTACCGTCAAAGAAGGTTTCCTTGCCCCGCGAAGTCGAAGCCGGAACATCGGCTGCGGCAATGCCCAGATCCTTGGCGGCTTCGCGCCAGATATCCTCGCGGTTGACCTGATCGACCAGCGCCTTGATATCGGTATCAGGCGCGAATTTGCCCCAGCGGATGTTTTCCGCAATGAACCATGTGTCGTGGCTCTTGAACGGATAAGACGCCCCGTTCGCCCAGAATTTCATTTGCAGGTCGGTACCTTGCACGACACGGCCATTGCCGTAATTGATGTCGCCCTTGAGACGGCCCAGCACATCCTTCGGCGGCACGTTGAACCACTGGCGCTTGCCCAGTATCCCGGCCATTTCGGCCTTGTTGTCCATGCTTTCGCACCATTGCTGTGCTTCCATCACAGCCATGAGCAACGCCTTGGCGGCATTCGGATTCTTCTCGATCCAGTCCGCGCGCATGCCGAGTGCCTTTTCCGGGTGGTGCTTCCAGATTTCACCTGTCGTCGCAGCCGTGAAGCCGATGTTCTGATTGACAAGCTGCTCGTTCCACGGCTCGCCCACGCAGAACAGGTCCATATTGCCGACCTTCATATTGGCGACCATTTGTGGCGGCGGGACAACGATAGTCGAAACATCCTTGTCTGGATCGATGCCGCCGGCGGCGAGCCAGTAGCGGAGCCACAGATCGTGCGTGCCACCGGGGAAAGTCATGGCGGCCTTCACCTCCTTGCCCTCGGCCTTCTTCTTCTCGAAGGCGGCCTTGAGCTTGGAGGAATCGAGCTGGACGCCGGTGTCGGCATAGTCCTTGGCGACCGAAATGGCCTGACTGTCATAGTTCAGGCGCGCCAGCAGGGCCATCGGCACCGGCTGGTTGTTCTGCGTCAACTTGCCGGCATGGATCAGATAGGGGAGCGGCGAGAGGATATGCGCGCCATCGATCCCGTTCGACGCACCGCCCAGCACAAGATTGTCGCGTGTGGCACCCCATGACGCCTGCTTGGCGACCTCGACATCCGGCAGGCCGTGCTTTTCGAACAGGCCCTTTTCCTTGGCGACGATCAGCGGCGCCGCATCGGTCAGCGCGATGAAGCCAAGCTTCGCGCCACTGACTTCCGGCCCGCTGCCAGCCGCGAACGCGCCACCGGGAAAGGCCGAGCGAACGGCAGTGAAGAGCGCAGCGGCAGCACCGGTTTTCAGAATGCTGCGCCGGGTGATGCCGGTCGTCGTTTCTGCCTTCTTATGCATTGTCATCAGCTGGCTTCCCCTTGCTTGCTTTGAATTGGGCTGGCTTGAAAATGGGCACAAAAAAACGCCGCTTGGAGATCGCGCCTTCGAACAAAGGTTCGGGCTGCAATTCCTTGCGACGTCGGTGTCGTGACAGGAGCGGTATATGGCTCGCTTGCTGCATCGGTCGCCGTTGACCGGTGCATAAATCTAACAAGCAAGAAGCGTGCCAGAATTTTAACATCTTTGCAAGTGTTTGAAAATAATAAATTTAAAGGGATGAGAAAATAGTCAGCGACCCATCCGAACCCGTGCGAACATGGCTGTATTTTAGGCGTTTTCGTTCAATCATCCCGCCTGATGTGCAATCAAATTGGGCATCGAGGCTCAATCTTCCGCTGCGCTTGAGCTTGCCAATACATCGCGACGCACATCAAAACCGTGCACATAGGATTCGACATCCGACGGATCGAAAATTCGACCATCCATGAAGCGATCCCCGGCATGCGCACCTTCGACCGCACCCGGCTCGAAAGGCGGATGGGCAATGCCGAGCGCCGCGCAATAGAGGTCCGGCCTATAGGACTGGGCCGCCCTTTGCTGAGCCGCCTGCGTCGCCCCGATCTGGCCCCAGCGCACCATCTGGCTATAGATCCACATCGCATCATTGGGGCGTGGACAATTGGCAAGCCCGGCATGGAAGCTGAAGTAATGCTCGATGACGCGGTGACTGCCCTGCGCATCGAGATTGAATGTTCCGGCCAGCACATTGCGAACGATATGCTGCGACACACCAAGATAGCGGCCATCGGCCAGGATCTCGGCCAGCGCATCGTGATTTCCGGTGTTGTCACACCAGCGTGCTGCCTTGTCGAGGGCAACGATCAGGCGGGACACGGTTTCGGGATGGGTTTCGGCCCATTCCGGACGCATGCCGATGACCTTTTCCGGCGCAGCCGGCCAGATATCCTGCTTGGCCGCAACGATGCGCCCTGTGCCGCGCTCGGAAGCCACCATGTTCCATGGTGCACCGACGCAGAAGCCGTCGATGGCACCCGTGGCCAAAGCATCCGAGGTGAGCGGCGGCGGCACGACGACCAGCTTCACATCGCAGTCGGGGTCGATGCCTCCAGCGGCCAGCCAGTAGCGAAATTCATAATTATGCGACGAGAAAGGATAGGTCATCGCGAGTGTCAAAAGCGGCTCACCGCGCGCCTTCATGTCGCGCACCACCGAAGCCAAAGCCTGCGCATTTTCCAGCGCATCCGCCGTCTCGGCCAGAGCGGCGGTTGCACGCATGCGCTCATAAAGCCGCGCCGACAAGGTGATGGCATTACCGCCACGCCCCAGTGAAAAAGGCGTTATTGTCGGCGACGGATTGGAGCCCAGTCCCAGCATGGACGCTACGGGCATGGGCGACAGCATATGTGCAATATCGAATTGCCGGAAAGCGAGACGATCGCGGACATTTGCCCAGGAGACATCCTTTACAAGATCGAGCCGCAGGCCTTCGGCTCTTGCGAAACCGAATTCAGCAGCGGCGATTAGTACGGACGCATCGACAAGCGGAATGAAACCGGCGCGCAGCGTCCTGATTTCTCTCGCCGTAATGCCCGCAGGCGTGGCAAGACTGCTGCCTGTCTCGGTAAATCTGGTCGGCATGTTCATTTGCACGCACTCCCGGAATGTTTCGCCCCGGTTCTTGAAAGAGGAATCATTTCACTAGCAGTCCGGCTGCCGTAACTATACTTTGTGCGATGTCTGATATTTTTTTCTTCTCGTTCATCGCGGACTGTCGCAACAGTGCAAAAGCGTCTTCTTCGGACAGGCTGCGCATTTTCATGAGAATGCCTTTGGCACGTTCTACCGTCTTGCGTTCCTCCAGCGCCGACCTGGCGTCCGCCAGTTCGCGCTGCAAACGACTGAATGCATTGAACCGGCTGACAGCCATATCTAGGATAGGTTTTACGCGTTCTTTCTTTAGTCCGTCGACAATATAGGCGGAAACCCCTGCCTCTACCGCTGCTTCGATCGACGCCGTGTCGGAACGATCCACAAACATGGCAATCGGGCGACTGAGAGTTCGGGTCAGTTGAAAAAGATGCTCCATCATGTCGCGGTTGGGGTTCTCGATGTCGATCACGATAACATCGGGGTTGAGCGTCTCTATCATGCGTGCGATACCGTGCATCTCATTCATAACGACGACTTTACCGTGGCCTGCCTCGCGCAATCCTTCCTCAATGATTGAGGAGCGGATGGCGTTCTCATCGATAATGAGGATGGTGAGGTCCTGTGTCTTCATACTGCATTGATGGAGCATAGCGCCTGCGTTGGCAACCGTTATGTGTCTATATAATAATCATTATACCTATTGATTAATTTTTAATCACCAATGACTGAATTGGCAGCAAAATCATTTGAAGCGCGGTGATCAGCGCTTGAATTCTACTCGACTGCTTTTGTGAAGGGGCCCAACATTATCAAGCGAGATGAAAGATCGTGCGTGGGTCCAAGCGAGAGGGAAAATTCCTGACTGGAAATCTGAGCACGGAGTTGGCTGTATGTGGCTGACGCGATGCCGCTTTTCACGGCCAGTAGCCTTAAGTTACTTATAGCCAAATTGATCGTTCGTTTGGCTGGGTTCCATTACGTATCCCGTTGGCATACCCCAATTTACGCACCCATATGATCAATTGATTGCTGGCCACGCTCGCCGTAGGCAGACATCCTGCCGTTGGATAAAATTCACCGATTCAATTCGAAACGTTGAACTAAAAATTGTGTGAGAAGCTCTCCGCTGGGCCGCACAAGTCCAAAATGGCTATTGATGGGGCCGACGGAGAGGCGGTCACTAGCGACGACCGTTTGCAAGCTTGATGGCTTCGGGTGAGCGGCGAAGCGCCAGCATCGCCGATGCCCCAATAAAGGGACCGGGTGCCAGGATAATGAAAGACCATCTCCAGCTGCCGAGCCAAGCGGCGATCTCGGGCACCAGCCAGATAACAAATACCGTGAGCGCAAAACCAAGCCCCATCTGCAGCGATAGCGCCGTACCAACAAAGTCCCGATCGGCGAGCTCGGTTACCGCTGCAGAAAAGAGTGGAGAATCCCCAACAATGGCGATGCCCCATACAATCGCTATGAGAGCGATCAACCAGATAGGTCCCGAAAAAGCAAGTCCGATAAGTAGAGCACACAGGCCGGATACGATCATCAAGCCTGCCGTTGTGGCAGTGCGCCCGAATCTGTCTGACAAGAAACCGCCGGCTACGCAGCCAACGAGACCCGCTGCAATGGCGATAAAGGTTATGAGCGAAGTCATATTGGGTGGGAGTGTGTCTTCGGTCGATTTACGTAAGAAAATCAAGAGCCACGCCCACATTGCGTAGAGTTCCCACATGTGTCCGAGATAGCCGACATTCACAAGGAACAGATTGCGATCACGAAGAACGCGGCCAATTTGCCGAGGATTGAATACCGCCCTGCCAAAGGGATAGGGGCCCTCGCGCGCAAACAGCAAGAAGGAAATACCGGCAATCAGAGAGGCGGCACTCGACATGCTAATGACAAGGCGCCAGTCGACATACTCTGTAATCGTACGGAAAAGATGAGGCATCGACGAGCCGAGAGTTAAGGCGCCCACAACAGCACCAAGCGCAAGGCCTCTGTTGCGCACGAACCATGTCGAGACCAGTTTCATAGCTGGAGGGTAGACGGCAGCAAGTGCCATTCCGGTCGCAAAACGACACGCGATAGCTCCAGCGGGACCAGGCTCCAACAACAACAACAGGTTCAGGCCTGCCGCCATTATGGAGGCAACTGCCATGAGGCGGTTGAGCCGAACGATATCGGGTAAATTAATCAGACTTGCCAGTAGTGCGCCCGTTACGAAACCCATTTGCACACCGTTCGTCAACCAGGCGACGACTGAGTCGGAAAGCTGCCAGGCGGCTTTTAACTCAGGGGTGACGGCAGTGGCAGAAAACCATGTTGTCATGGAGAACACGACGGAGGCGCACAAGGTTATCAGGACGGGCCAGGGGTTGGTTTTCACCGGGTATTCAATTGCAGATAAGGATCTCTTTTCCGTGAAGGGCATGCATCACGCCTTTCGAGAGGAACCGTTTAAGCGGTTGCTGGCCCGCTCAGGCAAGTTTCACCTGCTTCGTTCCGCACGATGGCGATGATCTTACAGATGACCCCGAAGCCCGGCATTCTCCATTACCAGATCTGGAATATAATCTGACGGTTATAAAGTGACAACACGCTCGATTGGCCATTCGGAATTATGCCGCTACGGTTCCCAAGACAGGGTGGAGCGTAGCCCATGGAAATCCGACTGGCGGATCTGTGTACTCCATGAACGATCAGTTGTCGGCGAATGATGTCGGTTTATGTCACGAGCAGGCGCAGCCCCGCAGCCAGCAAGCCGATCCCCGCCACGCGGGAGAGCAGGCGTCCGGTTGATATGAGCTTTTCCGTAAGGGTGAAGATGGCGAGCGCAGCGATCCAGAGAACATTCATCACGCCGCCTACGAAAAGGAGGGCCATCAGCGCCCAGCAGCAGCCGAGGCAGTAGACCCCGTGCATGGCCCCCATCTTGCAGGCTCCGGTCGCGTCGCGGTGAAAGCCGCCGAAACGTTGAATGAACAGGAGCGGCGATTGGCATTGCGACAGACAGGCGTGCTTCAGCGGCAGCCACTGATAAAGCCCGGCCGCAATCAGGATCGCGCCTCCCAGAACGTTGTTCGTGCTCGCCATGTCAGGATTAAGCAGGGCCAGCCTTTCAAGCGCCCATTGGGCCGTCGTTGCCGCGAGAGCAAACCCGCTCCAAACCGCCAGATATCCGGTCACGAACCAACCAGTTGCGGCAAAGGGCCTGGCAGACGCGGCAGCCATTCTTCCCGTTCGTGCGTAGATGAGGATCATCGGCGCCGCCGACGGCGTCATCATGCCGATCATCATCACCGTCCACATGACGAACATCAAAACGAAATCGCCAACCGTCCACGCCTGCTGCGCTGGCGCCATCGCCATCTCAAAGCCGTTCGGGATCATGCGATAGCCCATCATGTCCATCCCGCCCATGTTCATGCCGGCGGCAAGCCGCAGAACATAGGCCCATGCAAGCATGGTAAGGGCTGCGATGGACGTTGCGACAATCAGTCCATCGCGCCGCAGCACGGCCTCAAGCGGTGTATCCGTTGTCTTGTTCAATGGACGACGCCGCTTTCGGTCATGTTCAGCCGGGAGAAGTGCGCGTGCGAGTCATTCAGCGAAAGCGCTATGACTCCCTGTGTCTCGCCCCAGCCTCGCCCAACCTCGCAAACATCGTACTCGAAGCCCTGCGGCAGGTTGATTCGCGCACGATGCGCTTCACCGGTGACAGGATTGCGGATCGGTTCTCCGCGCGCCTCGACCCAGCCTGGAACGGATACGCTCGCGGTACGGCCATCGACGTCGATCTCGAAATCGATCTTCGCGAAAACCGGTTCGTGTACCTTGTCAAAAGTCGTCGCGAAGACCTGGAAAAACGTGGCACCGGGCTCAGTGTCCAGACCGCTCATGATGCGCAACAGCGATTCACGCTGTTCGGGCGATGCACGCTCGTCGACGATCGGCACCACCTGCCCTCTGCCCTCGTGAATAGCGCCCGGCCAGGAGGCGATTATGCCGATCGTCAGTCCGCCGAGTTTCGTATCTCCGTGATATCCTTCTTCGATAGCCACAAAGCCGACAGCGTCGCAGCCACCTTTGGTGGGGCGGGCATTGAACTGACACGGACACCCATATGCACAGTTGCAGTGAATGAATTCTCGACCTTTGATGGCCCATTTTATCTCGGACATTGTCTCCTCCTTTTCCAGATTTATATGTCATGGTGAACCGCGCCACTGTCGGCGTGGTGTATGGCGTTGAACTGGCCATATGTGTCTTTGAAATCCAACACGATAGGATTGGACACCTTCGTCGAAGCGCTGGCGATTTCCGTAGCGGTGAACTCTATCCCTGCCGGAAGAACGATGCGAATGCGATGCGGCTCTTCCGCCGCCGAACACACAATCGACCGCGCGAAGATAGCTCCCTGCCATTCGTAGAGCCCCGCCAATGAAGCCGTCGAGATTAATTTCACCGAGGTCGCCGCGCTCATGCCGGTCCATCTCGGAACAATGGCAGCTGCCGAGGGTGGAACCCAGTCCGAATTGGCAAGGGGAGTGTACGCGCAATTGCAGCTGCTATGCGCCGGAACGTCGATTCTCCACTCGATCATGGCGCCCTCCCAAACCGTATTTCTCGGTTATTGGACCCACCCAAGCTGACTGGCCATATCAGGCCGTAGTCATAAATTATACACTATTTGCAATGTTCCCAGAAGGGGTGTGGTGCGGAATGTGTACCTAGCATTCTTGATTAAACCGAACCGTCGGCGCTGATCTAGTTATCTGTTTATACGCATTTTCAGCTGAGCATCCGTGTTCGACAGGCGCTGGAATCTGCAGGCGTTCGAGTATTAAGCGCGCCAATTCACCGGCGCTCTTGCCAATGGGCTCGATAGTCTCCTTGCGTCAGCTTGCAGAGCAAAATAAAATTCTGCGCCCGAGCCGGTTGCACCGTGAGGGAAGTGCAGTATTCAATTCTCATTTTCGAGTATCGATAGTTGGAAACGAAGCAGCCCCAAAATTTCTCTCAGGCAAGTCGCAGATACCGTGCGTGAACATCGATAAAACGTGCTGCGGCCTCAACCCCACCCTCGTGATGGATTTTTTTCGCCAGATCACCGGCCCTTTGTTGCATGTTTTGATCGTCAAGCTCGCGGAATATCCGGGCCAGATGATCTGATGTCACTGCCTTCCGGTCTATAGGGGAGGGGCCGACGCCGAGTTCCTTAACACGACGGGCCCAAAAGGGTTGGTCGCCAAAGAACGGCATGATGGCGGTCGGTAAACCAGCCCGTAGTGATGCACCTGTCGTGCCGGCACCACCGTGATGCAGAGCGGCAGCAACATGCTGGAACAGCGCGTCATGTGGCGCGGAGGGGAGGCAGATGACATGATCTGCGGCTGCGTTTGAACCGAGAGCACCGTTGCCAGTCAATAATATACCTCGTTTGCCTGCCTTCCTGAGGCCTTCCGTAATGATAGCTGTCAACCTGTCTGGTTCAGATGGCGGCATACTCCCAAAGCCAACATAGAACGGCTTTTCACCTGCACGCAGGAAGGCTGCAAGCGGGTCTGGCATCTGCCATTGCTCACCTCCATCCAGAAACCAGAAACCTGATACAAAAGTGGATCCATTCCAGTCATCTGGCACCGGCACTACGTGTCGACTGTAGCCATAAACGGTCGCATCCGGCGTCAGCTTGATGTGCCCACCCACAAGTCCAAGTGAACTCGCCCGCCATTCCCTTAAAGGCCGCGCGAATAAAATGTCGGCACCCCGTATCGCAAGTCGATGGCTCATTTTGTTCAACGGGCCCAACGACCGAAAAGGCAGCAACGGGCTTGGAAATTCGCTCGTGGGTGTAAATCCGGGAATAGGTGAGGCCAAAATCGCGGGTATACGAAGAGCCTCTGCCATATGGAGCGAAGCCAGAGACTTCGGATGATAAACAATCAGGTCGGGCCTGAAATCGCGTACAAAGTTCCATTCTGCTTCAAGCAGGCTCTCCATTATGGGCTTTACGTGCTTCAGTAGCCTGAAGCCGGCACTGAACCCTCTGCCCTTGGCGACCGCATTTTGCCCTTCGGGTGAGTTGAGGAGAGTCAGAAAGTCTCCTGGCAATGGCGCGAATTCAACTCCATACAGGGCGGCGAGTTTCGAAAATTGTTGCGGTGCTTTTAGTTGAACCTGGTGCCCCAGTTTTGAAAGGGCGCGTGCTAACGCCAGATAAGGCTGGACGTCACCTCTTGTGCCGAGCGTTCCAATTGCAATTCGCAAATCTGACCTCACTGGTGATTTACAATCACGCCGTTAATCAACGACAATTAGGTTCACTGAAACTGCCGACGGAACAATAGTGAAATTTCTGGCGGGATGTATAATTTTGAATACAAGTCAACGTCTGCGGTTCTGTCTCGGCAAACAGAAAAGATATCTATCTTTGCCAGAACCATGGCTGAAGCACGATAAAGAACGTTACCAGTTCAAGCCGTCCCATTATCATAGATAGGGATATCAGCCATTTAGCAGTATCGGGAATAGCTGAAAAATTGGTTGCAGGTCCAACGACAGGTCCAAGACCGGGGCCGGCATTCGCCATTGCCTGGGCCACAGAAGAGACCGACGAAAGATAATCAAGTCCGGTCGCAGAAACCAGAAGCGACATGACCAGCAGGGTCATAAGGTAAAGAAAGAAGAAGTTTCGAACGTTGCTTATAGCGGTATCGCTGACTGGTTTCCGGTTAAGACGAACAGGTGCCGCCACGTTTGGATAAAGCACGAGCTTGAGTGAGCGGTTTGCACTGCTGAACAGTACCTGCCACCGGAAAATCTTTATCGCTCCTGCGGTCGAACCGGCGCAACCGCCAATGAGAAACAGCATGAAAAACAAGCCGGTTGCGAAGCTTCCCCAGGCAGAAAAATCGTCTGTGGCAAAACCGGTATCGGTCAGAACCGAGGTGACGTTGAACGCAGATTTTCTCAATGCTTCGCCCGCTTCCATTCCTTGTGACACATTCCACAACATGCAGGCAAAGATTGCTGAAGCAAGAATTGCAAGGAAAGGCCCAACCTGGCCTTCCAAGGTTCGACGCTGACCCCGGCTCATCAAAACTACTGCATAGAACGCCAGCGGCAGAGCTCCAGCTGTCATAAAGACTATGGTGACGAGTTCGATGGGTAATGAGTTATAGAATCCAATCGAGGCGTCCTTTGTTGAAAGGCCGCCGGTCGCGATTGTCGTCATGGCGTGATTGACTGCATCGAAGATTGACATGCCCGCCGCCCCAAGAGCCAGCGCGCATGCAAGCGTCAGCGTCAGGTAGACAATAAGGATGTTGCGTGCTAGCTGCCGCACCTTTGGAAAGGGCTTTTCGGAAACGTCTGACGATTCAGAGCGAAAAAGCTGCATTCCACCGACGCCCAGAGCCGGAAGTACGCTAAGTGCCATAACAATAATACCGATGCCGCCGATCCATTGCAGGATCGAACGCCATAACAATATCCCCTTGGGCATATCGTCAAGCCCGGTCAGGATGGTTGATCCTGTCGTAGTGAGTGCAGACGTGGATTCGAAAACAGCGTCCGTCCAGCCTATACCGAGGAACGAGCTATATAACGGAACCGCGCCGACTGCAGAAACCGAAAGCCATGCGCTCACAGTGATAAGAAGACCAGTTCTGCGGTCACCAAGCTTCTGTAATTCCGGACGAAAGCCCACTATCAGCAACAAGGCCACCGCACCATTCATCATAGCAGATCGCAGAAATACTGCGGCGTCACGGAAGTTCGAAAACGAAATATCGATGACCGCCGGAACCAGCATGGCAATCGACACAGCAAGGACGAAAACTCCATTAAAAAAGAGAACGATCCGAAGTCGTTCGAGGGTCATTCAGCTATCCAGTTTCGAGTTCAACCCGCAACTGGTAACAGCTTCTCAAACGGGCCGACATAAAAAAAGCATAGTGATTGCCCGGTGATCACTATTTGGTCACCAAGGATTTTCACAACGAATTCAGCGCGAACCAGCGCTAATATCTTAAATACAACGAAATATAGTCCGGGTCGCTCTTAAGAATTTAGCGTGGATAATAACAGATAATACTCATTCAGAATTACATTTAATGCGCACGGTTGGCACACATTCTTAGCTGGCAGTGTGAAAATCAAACTACGGGCTGTGACGACGCTTTGAGACTGCATGAACTCTTGGATCAGACGATCCCGATTAACTGGTGATTTGTGTCTGTCAGCCGATTCCAGTGCTTCTATCAATTCGCCTTCCGCAAGCTCCGTACAATAGCGGGTGTTCCGGGCTGTTGTCTCCAGGAATCTGATAAAAGCCCGGCGTTGACTACATCGAAACCGGTTTCTTCGACGGGCTTCATGATAATAGCCTTTGCAACTGGCTCATAACCGGACACAGGTATCGCAATGCGGTCCGCTGTTCCCTTAGTGCGGCCTCGTTCAGCCAGAGTGGTCGCCAATGCAGCATTGCGCCATCAGCACTTGCGGCAGAGTAGGTGCCATCCCGGATAGCCATTCAGGCTTCTCCGGCAAGTTCGGAAAGGCAATCACCCCACACACCTTTCCGAAACGGGGCCCGGCACGTCCCTCTCCGGGCCTCACTTTTGCCGTCACGGGCTTTGATATCCATCTTATCGATGTTGTTGTCTGGCAATCATAGACTGGCGTGTCGTCGTCTTTCGTTTCTTGCGAAATCTGTCAATCACCTTTTCAGTAAGCCTTCCACAACATCGGAACCGAGTGCCTCTCTTAACGCTTTCACTCCGTTTTTGGGTAGTCTGGATAAGCCACTGACGATGCTCTCTTTCCACGCATCACCGCGCTCCCATGCTTCCTCCCAAGCATCGCCTAACTCATTGCCGTGGCGCGTTTCCACGAGAGCTTCGAAGAGCAAAGCGGCTTGCGTTAGATCTTTGTCAGCCTTCAAACGCCCCAACGTGTCAGTGAGTCTTCGCGACGACACAATCAGCTTGTGTACGGCATACCTCTCGGGAGCAGGAACGAGAACGTTTATGCCTTCGCGGAAAAGAAGCACTGTGCGGATAGGCTCGTAGATCAGGTAATCAAGGAACCGCAGATTCTCCGCCGACGCGCCGCCGAGGGCGGGCATGGGCGACGGCTTGCCAGTGTATTCTTCTGATCCTCGATTTCCGGTTAAGAACTCCACCCGATAGCCTTTGGCGTTCACGAAGGCGACCACCTTAGCCTTATCGGCCTGGTGCGGAATCGCTCGGAATTCAGGGTCTACTGACTGGAGGATTTCGAGGATTGGCGGGAGACTATCTTGGACACTCGCCGATATTGCGAAGTCCTGAGCGAAGTCTGCGTCGCCTGTCTGCAGCGCGGCAGAGGGCAGCCGGACACCGAGCATTCCAGCATAGGTGCTGAATGCCACCGACCCAATCAAGATGGCGCGCAGCCGGAACAACCCAGCGTCGGCTAAGGCTTTCGTGACGTCCCCAGCGAAGGGATCAGGACCGGGAAGGCCGGCGCGTCGCAGCGTGCTAACCATGCGTCTACGCTCTCGGATGTTGTCCTTGATCTCTTTGTGGGCTCTTACCCGCTTAGTGATGGCTTCGTCACTCGCGGGGCCGACGTAGCTTCGTTTGTCTTTGCCCTCGGGGGTGGGGAGATCGAAATACCAATAATTGCGATCTTTGACGGTTACGGTCACAAACCATCCTTCTAAAGGGAAGTCTGCTACGAATTGTGCATCCATTGTCCGCTGCGCCAACTCCGCGAACATCGTTCTATAGCTGATGTCGATCTCTTTCATCCTTGGCCTTTTCGAATGAGTTGGTCGTACCGGCGGCGAGTTGAACTATGTCGTTATAAGTTCCCGCCAAAAACCTTATAACCAATCTTACCGTTAGCAACGTTATAAGTTTCTGCCAAAACCTTATAACAAGTTAACCGCGAATAAAAGCCTAGGAACGGGCGCAAGATATGGTGCTCGCCTGTACCAGGGCCGTCACAGGCCAAACAGGCTAGAGGGCGGGAGCCGACCATTACCCCTCCAGTCGCAAATCACAACCCCGCCTGAAAACCCAGGCGAGATTTTATGAATTTGGGGCTGGCGGCGTTACATCCTGACGGCAGTTGTTCCAATTCACAGCAAAAAAGCCGAATGGCCGCCTCGGACGTTATTCCAGACGTCAGAATTGATGGAGCAAGGGTTCTTGACTGGCAATCAGAGCTGCAGTCTGACTGCTTTGCTCTTAATTACAGAAACTTAGATCGACATGACACGCTATTCACTGTCAGCCACTCAGATCTACATGCCGCCGCACGGTACTTTCGGGGCGGTGGCGTCGCCTTAGCTGTCTGGTTGGGATGGGCTTGATATTGGGGTTGCCATGACCGAAGCCCCGCACTCCCATTTCAAACGCCATCGCTTTCCCGCTGAGATCATTGCTCACGCCGTGTGGCTCTACTATCGATTTCCGTTCAGCTTGCGCGATGTCGAAGATCTGTTAGCCGAGCGCGGTATCGCCGTCTCGTTTCAGACCGTCGCGGAATGGGCAGCTAAATTCGGCTTGAAGTTCGCTCGTCAGCTCCGGCGCCGCTCACGAGGTTAGTTTGCCGACAAGTGGCAACTCGATGAGATGGTGGTGACAATCAAGGGGAAAAAATACTGGAACTGTTGCAAACTTTCCGTCAATGATCGGGTGTATGATCTGGTTTTCAAGCGAGCCGGGATTATGTGATGTTCAAGGGCCGTCATTTCGATAAGTCAGTAATCTTACTTTGTGTGCGATGGTACCTTTCCTACAATCTGAGCTTGCGCAATTTGAAGGAAATTATGGCTGAACGCGGTATCGATCTCGACCATTCAACAGTCCACCGTTGGACGCAGTATTTCAGTCCGATATTGCTTGAGCGCTTCAACCGCAAGAAACGCCAAGTCACTCGAAAATGGAACGTCGATGAAACCTATGTTCGCGTCAAAGGCCAATGGATGTATTTCTACCGTGCCATTGATAGTAATGGTGATACGGTTGAGTTCTGGTTTAGTGAAGAGCGTGACTTAAGGGCTGCCAAACGCTTTATGCGCAAGGCTTTAGCACGCGATGGTAGCCCGAACCGCATCACGATTGATGGCAGTCAGACAAACCGAACAGCAATCATCCAGTGTGACGCCGAAGATCGACTAAAGCGAGATGGAAACCCGATTGCTATTCAATCCTCCAAGTACATGAATAACCACATTGAACAGGATCACCGGCGTATCAAGCGCCGGATAAGATCCATGCTAGGGTTCAAATGCACAACCTCAGCCAACACCACTTTGGCTGGTATCGAACTCATTCACATGATGAGAAAGCAGCAGGGCTTCTTCGCCGCAGCGACACCGCTTTCACTCAAACAACAGTTCACAGCCCTCGCAGCATAATTGCGTCTGCAGCCAGGGCATGCTCCGTGATGAACGAATTTTTGCAACGGAACCATTGTTATCGCTTGGAAGTCGCACTTCAAGCTAGCCAGAACCCACCAGGCTACATGCCGTGTTTTAGCAAGTTAAAGTTGCGACGTCTCCAGCAAAATAGAAATGTGACAGGTGGTCGATGATAGGCACGGTGGTCCAGCTCCCGATCTGGCCGACTGGTTGGAGTTGCAAGGCCAGATCGGGAGCGGGTGAGTACGCACCTCTTCGGCTTTAAATTCCTCACTAACAGGCGACTGTGCGGCACGTCGACATTACGCTAATGCGGATCATTGCGAGGGAGGTAATTCAAGGCCGTCGGGTAATGAAATCCAGATTACCGTTTGCACTTCCGTAGAGTGCCGTGACGATCCTTTACCATGTGTATCAGTGACTAACACAAAGCTGCCAGCCGAGACATGTCGTATTTAGCCGTCACTCGTTTCGTATTTAACTGAGCCATCAAGTCTAACAGTCAGAACTGGTTCCGGCACCTTATTTATGCCACGCCACTTCTCGCATCCCGCTGGGATGTGAGTGATGCGCACGCGAGAGGCTGGGTAGCTGGCGGTCACATCAAAGGGAACCGCTTCCGGATGCACTGACCGCATGGTAGTCGGCAAATCAATCTCATCGAAATGAGATTCCCCGTCCGTCGAGGCGTATATGCGCAGGCACTTCATTGCGACCAACCTGGCATGGATATCCGCAATGGGGCCCAAAGGGGACGATTATTCTGCCGCTTCCATACGCGCCGACGCCTTCTCCCGACGCGCGATAACTTCCGGCTCGTTGTGTATTTTGAATCGCATAAGTTCTTTACGGAACTTTTATGCTGCCTTTCTGGAAGACACTTGGTGTTTCGTCCGTTCTTGTGCGACCAGATGGCTGTGTGGCGTGGGTCGCGGCAGATGACGACCAAGGCTTTGTTGAAGCCGTTTCGCGTTGGTTCAGCAAGGCTTGATAATTTCAACGATCCACTGCCGAATTTCTCGCTTTGCCGGTCTCCTTCAAATGGTCGATGAATGCGCGGAACGCGGGCGAGATTCTTCGTCGGCTCGGGTAAAACAGGCTGAAGCCGGGCAAATCGTCGACCCAGTCGTCAAGGACTTGCACCAACTCGCCGGTTTCGAGATCGGCGGCCACTTGGGAGCGGAGCAGAACGCCAAGACCCAGCCCGTCTATAACGGCCTTTCTGATCGCCTCGCCGTCGTCAAAGATGAGAGAGGGAACAACTTTGTAGTCCAGCTTCTGATGCTCTTTTGCCAACGGCCAGCGCAGGAGTTGCGATGAGCTGACATATCGATATGATACGGTGCGGTGATCGATTAGATCTTCCGGACTAATCGGCACGGGGTATTTCTCGAAGTAGGACGGCGCGCCGGCGATCACGACAGGGGTTGTTGCGGTCAAAGGAAGCGCCACCATGTCCTTGTCGATAAGGGTGCCAAAGCGGATTCCGCCATCGAACCCCTGCGCCACCACATCATCCAGTCCTTCATTGGTGGAGATATCAATAACGACATGAGGGTAGCGCTGACAGAAGCTCGACAGCGCCGGACGGATAATGCTCTCAAACGCGACGGGGATCGTTGTCACGCGAATACCGCCTGTCACAGTCGTCCTTTCCTCTTGTAAGGTCTTCAATTCCTCTGCCAGATCACGCATCGCTGGGCCAAGGATTTCCAGCAAACGCCGCCCAGGGTCGGTCGGGGCGACGCTTCGAGTTGTTCTCGCGAGCAGCGGAACCCCTATCTTCTTCTCTAACTGGCTGATCGTATAGCTAAGGGTAGATTGTTTTATTCCGAGTTCGGAGGCGGCCTGTGTGAAGCTTCGACAGCGTGCCACCACTTCGAAAACAGCCAAATCGCGAAGGATCATCCGGTCCATTTATCGATCTCATCTCTAGGTTCTTTCGAAAAATGGCAGTTTATCGATATCCGGCTGGGCGTCTATCCTCCCCTTGAACGTCTGGTGGTGAAGCAGGGCAAAGCCAGCTTCATCGTGAGACAACTAAGTTTCGTTGAGGGATAAAGACCGTGAAGGCAGCTGTTTACGACGAGGCGGGGACTCCTGACGTATTGCAATACCGGGATGTTGCCGACCCCAAAATTGGTCCAGGCGATGTTCTGATTGCTACGACTGCAATTTCGATCGAAGGCGGTGACTTGATCAATCGCCGCTCGAATCCTCCTGCTTACTCGTCGTGGATTGTCGGATACGCGGCCTCGGGACGGGTCGTGGAGGTCGGTGCCAACGTCCGCAACCGCAAAGTCGGGGACGAGGTCACGGCCTTCAACATGCAGGGGTCGCACGCCGAACTTTGGGGGGTACCTGCAAACCACTCATGGATCGTGCCAGCAAACGTGGATGCAGCTTCTGCTGCAGTCGTGCCTATCTCGTTTGGTACCGCTCACCATTGCCTTTTTGCCAAAGGCAGCCTTCGTTCCAGGGAGACAGTTCTCATACAGGGAGCGGCCGGAGGTGTCGGGCTCGCAGCTGTGCAACTCGCTGCTCGAACCGGAGCAAGGGTGATCGCCGTTTCCAGCGGCGAGCGACGGCTGGAGAAAATTTCATCTCTCGGTGCGGACTACGTCATTGATCGTTCCTCCGGCGATGTGGTTGATGCGGTACAGCAGATTACGGAAGGAAAAGGCGTTGACCTGGTGATTGATCCTGTCGGTGCCACCTTGGCCATATCGCTTGCGACCATGGCCCACGAAGGCCGTCTCGTCTTTGTCGGCAACGCGGGCGGCGGCGGTCTCTCCTTGGATCTCTGGCCCGCCATGCAATCGAACCAGACCTTACACGGCGTGTTCATGGGGCCGCTTCTCGAACGATATCAGGTCAGTTCAACAATTGACGACCTGTTGACCGCTCTCGGAAGGGGTGAGATTCGGGTCATGATTGAAAAGACATTTCCCCTTTCGCAGGCGCGAGATGCGCACGATTTTGCCGAGAAAGCGAAGCCACTTGGCCGGATCATCATGACCCCTTAGCGGAACGTAAATGCACGGAATGAGATTAAGGCCGATCGTGGGGGCCCATAGACGCAGAAGGGCGAAAGTCACCCCTGGCCGACAGCCGGATGATCTCGCGAATACTCCCTCATCGCCAGCAGGACCGGCATGAGCTCATGGCCCGCACGGGTCAGCCGGTATTCAACATGTGGAGGCTGCTCATGGAAGTCTCGTCGCTCGACGAGACCGTCGGCTTCAAGATCCCGCAGGTGCTGTGTGAGTACCTTCTGCGAGATGCCGTACATTTCCCGCAGAAACTGGGAACTACGCATCGATGGGCTAGCGAACAGGCGAAACAGAATCTGCAGCTTCCATCTTCCGCTCAGCATTGCCAGAATGCGACTGACATGGGCGACGGAGCCATCTGGCCCGAGACACGCGGAATGTTCGCTTACGGGCACTTTTAAGTGCGTAATTGCCTCAGTCATCAACTTCCTTTTTTGTCGGTTCCTGATTGAGTATCGGAGTGATCATAATGAATTTGAAACTCGACGGAAAGATCGCACTGGTTACGGGCAGTAGCAAGGGGATCGGCGAGGGGATAGCTCGCGGGTTAGCGCGCGAAGGTGTAATCGTCATCGTCCACGGTCGCGATAAAGCAAAAGCAGAAGAGGTCGCGAACGCGATCTGCCTCGAGGGCGGGCGCTCGCACGTCGTCATCGGTGACTTGACCTGTGAAGACGACGTCCAGCGTCTGGTTGAAAAAGCGCAGGCCTTTATCAGGCCTGTCGATATCCTCGTTAACAACGCCGGAGGCTCGGGGGAGCAAGAGGACTGGGCGACGACGCAGTCTCGCACATGGATAGACGGGTATGAGCGGAACGTTGTTGCCGCGGTGAGGGTGACGTCGCGTGTGCTGCCGGCGATGCGCGTCGCGAGGTGGGGGCGTGTGATCAATATTTCCAGCCTTGCAGGTATGATGCCTCCAGCAGGCCGGCCCGACTACGGGGCAGCGAAAGCGGCGATGCTAGCGATGACAGCATCACTGGCAAAAGATGTCGCGGCAGACGGGATTACTGCGAATACCGTATCTCCGGGCACCATCCACAGCACCAGCCTGGAAGCAGCATTTCGCAAGGTTGCTTTTCTTGCCAGTCCACGCGCAGGTTATATCACTGGCTCAAACCTGAGGCTCGACGGTGGGCTTTGGCCAGGGCTGTGAAGCAGGCTGATTTTTCAGGTCGCCTGAGTTGTGGACGCGCTAGGTCAAATGCGACTTTGGTCGGCGTGACAGATTCTCGGTTCTGTATCCGTGTCCGATAACATTGGCGCGGAAGACCTCGGCAGGCGTTCGATAGCCGAGGCCGAGGCATTTTCTTGAGGTCGCGTTAAGACCTGCGCAGAGGACACGCAGGTCGTCTTGCGTAAAGGTTTCGGGATCGGTGTCGCGGCATATAAAGCGCCTGAGCCGTTTGTTCGCATTTTCGATGCTGCCTTTCTGCCATGGGGATTGTGGATCGCAGAACCACGTGCGAGCGCCTAGCTCGGCCTGCAGGTGGGGCCAGTCGATGAACTCCGAGCCGCGATCGAAGGTGACCGATCGGCGCGCGGTTGCGGGCAGGGGGCGCAGTGCCGCGGCAATCTGTGACATGATGGGGGAAGGGGTATCCACACCATCAGTGGCCGAACTCTCTGCGCCCTGCGACGACATCGGGCCGGAACAGAATGCTGAGTTCAGGCGCAAATTTCGGCGGTGGTCGCTTGCGGTGGCGATAGCCATGACGTTTGCGACGGCCTGAGGCGAGGTGCCGCCAAAGCTCCGCCGCGCGACCCTCCTCGGAATAGACGAACTGGTAGATCGTCTCCTGGCTCGCGCGTGGCGTCGCACCCTCGAACCACATCCGTCCGGCAATCTGTTCCGGGCGCCAGCCAGCCTTCAGACAGACCACGATCCGTTGGCGCAACTCAGAGTAACGGATGAGCTTACGGTGCCAGAAAGGCATCGTTACGTTAACCTGCCTACGGACATATCTCGGACTTTATGCATTGTTTGTAAGCGGATTACAGGCCAGCGATATCGCGCCAGATGGTGTTAGCGGCTTGGCGCAGTTCGCGGTGAATGGCAGAGGTGAAGCGGTCGCGGGGGAAATGGTGAAGGTTGTAGATCGGGTCGTGAATGGATGCGAAACGCTGCAAGTGTCGTGCTGATTTGAAGCGCTTCATGCACCGCTCTTTCCGTCTTATGGGTTGATGAGAATTCTCGGCCCGATTGTTCAAACCTTTATGTTGGCGATGATCACAGACCGTAAGGCTGATCTCCCGATTGGCAGCACCATAAGATCCCAGTTTATCCGTGACCATGACGCGGGGAGCTGTGCCCTGACATGACAGCAACTTCCGAATGAAGCGCCTCGCAGCTCTGGTATCGCGACGTTTCTGGACCAGCACTTCAAGCACAAAGCCATCCTGATCAACAGCGCGCCACAGAAAATGTCGCTCACCATTGATTGTCACGACAGCCTCATCGAGGTGCCATTTATCACCAAGGCACGGTGTGCGGCGACGGATTGTATTGGCATAGTCTCGTCCAAACTTTTCAGCCCACTCGCGCACCGTCTTGTGAGTGACGATGATCCCTCTGTAACCCAGCATGTCTTCGACCATGCGAAAGCTTAGCGGAAACCGGAAATACAACCACACTGCTTCGGCGATACAGTGCCCTCATTCATACTCCATTTGACATTCTTACATATTGCGTCGATGAAAGCAGGAAGCGAATTCACACCGTTCGCTACGGGCGGAATTCTATGGCAATATACTGTTGAACAGGTTTTTCATTGGCGCAGTTTGCAGATGTTTCTCTGATCGAGGTTCCCAAGCTGACGGCAAGCGCCCGGGCTGTGTTTCGCACCTTGGCCCGGAACGGATCGGCCACCCGACCTGAATTGGCGGAACGCCTGGGATTGTCCCGGCCCACCATGTCCATCGCGATGGAGGATCTGGAGCGCCTAGGTTATGTCGAGATGACAGGCGTGCGCCAGCGCGGTACAGGCCGTAAGGCCGTTATGTACAGGCTTGGACCAGAGGTCGGCCATATTATTGCGGTGGATGCTGGCTCCACCAATGTGCGCCTCACCGTATCGACATTCGATAACCGCATCCTGTACAGCGGCGGCTATCATCTCGGCGCCGACCAGCGCCGCTTTACGCCGGAACTCGAGCAGGCCGTAGCCCAGGGGCTGAGAGATGTCCGCCAGGCAACGCAGGATAGTTGGGGGCCGTTGCGATCGATCGGCATCGCATTGCCGACAAAAGTCGAGCATCAGATTGCTTCCTCGGAAGAAATTTCTGCGCTCTACCCCCACATATCCCGATCGATTGAGGCGTTGAACATTCCTGTCATTCTTGAAAATAACGTCAATTGCGCAGCAATCGCGGAGGGCGCGTTCGGCAACGCGACGCATGCTTCCGACTTCGTCTACATTCAGGTCGGCGTCAAAATCGGGATGGGGATCGTGTTGTGCGGCGAGCTGGTTCGCGGCAGGAATGGGGGCGCGGGTGAAATCAGCTCGCTTCCTTTCCCCTGGTCGCCAGATATTGCTCCGAACAAGGAAGCGCTGGAAGACTATCTTGGCTCGGAAAGTCTCATGCAGCGCGTTTTGAACGAATGGCCCGCCGGAGAAGCGCCTCCGAAGGATGCTCCTGCCCTGTTCGCGCTGGCCCAGAATGGCCATGGCATTGCGCGCTCGCATGTCGATCGGCATGCCGACGACGTGGGGAGGCTGGTAGCGGCCTGCGTTTCGGTTCTCGATCCGGGTCTGGTGATACTCGGCGGCGGTATCGGGCACAATGCGCAGATCCTGCCGAAAGTCCGCGATGTGGTGAATCATCTGTCCGGACCGACCCAGATCGAGGTCACGGGGCTGGGGGTGGAAGCTACATTGAAGGGCATACAGCGCCTGACGCTCCGATGTGCCGAAGAGCGACTGATTGGGGAAAACGCAGAGTAGATCGCTCCACTCTGCGTTTGCCGGGAGTACTAGGCTTTGTCGATCTTCGTATCGGACTGGCGATAGCGGAATTTCGTATCGGTCAGTCCGGCGGCGTCCGAAAGCTCGGCGGCGAGCAGCTGCGCCGGCAGAATATCAAGAATCGCCCGCGCGATGTAATTTTCGAAGGCCGGCACGCGGACGACCGTGAGATTGCCTTCGTCGGTGATGTCGGCATTGCCCGTAACCAGCAACACCGCGCAGCCGAGGTCGGCCATATCCTGTGCCAACTTCAATTCACGCCCGTCTCCAAAAATCACCACGCCGGTCATGGCGTCCATTGGTTCCATCGGGCCGTGGAGATAATGGAGCGTATCGGTTGCGCTGGCGGGAATACGCGCTGCCTCGCGGATAAGCAGGCCTGCCTCGCCCGCCGTTCCGAGCGACGACACCGCGCCGACGCAGTCGATGGCGCGCCGTTCTTTGAAGATGGATCCGACGCGCTGCATCTTGGTTGCGGTCTCGTTTAGAATCTGCTCGGCCAGTAGCGGTATCCGCGCCCAGTCGGCGCTGTTGCCGTGGAGTGCGTCAGACAGCATGCCGGCGGCCAGCAACGTCGCGGTATATCCCGTGCTGGACGGTGTGGCGTCCGCGCCCGACTTGAACGAGAGCGCACCGCGCGCGGTTTCTGCCAGAGGATTGGCGGATTCGCTCGTAACTGCGAGAGAGAAGACATCCGCATGATTGCGCAATGCGGTCACAGGTTCAATGCTGCGGCCTCCCGCGGAAAGTGCGATGATCGCATCGGCGGGGTCACCTGGTTGCATGAGATCGACGGCGTGCCACGCCATGGCGCGGCGTCCGCGTCGCTGCAATTCCCCTGCAGTGACCACCGCCGCCTCATAGCTGGCACCAATCCCGGTGACGGCGAGTGCACCTTTGCGCAAGAGCGCGAGATCGAGCTGTTTCAGCTCGGTTTCAATGACGGACAGACTGCTCGCAAGCTGCTGCGGCTGCCGTGCAATCGTTGAACGATAGCTCATTTTCTACTCCTTCGTTGATAAATCAGTAGAGGGTGCCCGTAGCATGCGTCTGGCCAGCGCGCAGGCGCCCATAACGGGGGGCTTGTCCAGGATACGTGCCTGAACGCGGCCCTCGAACCTGCATGCGACATGACGCAGAAATGCCTGCGCGAAATCCGGCTGAGCAGTGATGACGCCGCCCCCCGCAACCACCTCGCGGGCTTGCACACCACGGTCCATCAGACGGGCAACTAGCGTAGTCAGCGCCGCCGCGCCTTCGTCCAGGGTGCGCTTCGCCAGTTCCGAACCCAATTCGGCGGCCTTGAACACCGATGGCGCATGTCGTCCCAGACGTGCACCGGTGCCGCTTGCCGAAATGCTGCTCCCGATTCGTACCGGCGAGGTGATGCCAAGGCTCTGGCAAAGCAGGTGCACGAGAGGCTCGTCGGTGGACCCACCGCAATCGAGATAAAGGCTCGCTATGCGGCCCGCCTCGCGGACAAGCCCGCTTGCACTGCCTTCGTCCCCAATCACCCAGCCCCATCCGCCAGCAACGAACATTTCTTCATCCGGATTCCGGGCTACGGCAATCGAACCTGTGCCGGAGACGACTCCTATGCCGTCGAAAACGCCCATCGCCGCGGGAATTAGTTCAGCATCGTTGACCACGCGCACCGGAAACCGGGTGTAGCTTTCGAACGCATTCTGGAAAGCATCACATTCATGCTGGTCGTCACAACCATGTGCGCCGACGGCGAGCGCGCCGATGGGAGCGCCGTCCACCAGCGAACGGGCCATTTCGGTCAATGTCTGCGCGTCGGCCACCCACTCGTGCCTGCGCCATGACACGGTCGGAACGACCTCGTCACCCATCATTCTTCCGCCTGCGAACGAACGCAGATGCGTCTTGGTGCCGCCGATATCGATGCCGACTGCGATAACATTCATGAAAAGCATCTTTCTTCAATAGTTAATTCGACTTACAAATGAATTACACAAAAAATCAAGCAATTTTTGTCCAATAATTCGGTAATTTTGTTAGCCTATAAAAAATGATTGGAAAAAGAAAATTCATTTGTTAATATGCCTAACTAACGAAGACGGCCGTTGGAGGTCGCCGAAGGGGCAAGTCTTAACATGCCGTTCAAAAGGAGGAATGCATGGGTTGGATTGGTTTTGGATCGGTCGCCGCACTGGCGCTGACTGGGGCGCTGGCCTCAGGTGCGGTGCAGGCTCAGCAATTGGATTATTGGGTATATTCCGACTTCGCCCAGGGCGAAGCGCTGAAATTGCAGCAGACTTTCATCGATGAGTTCACGGCCAAGCATCCTGGCGTAAAAATCACGATTTCGGGCCGCGGCGATGATGACCTTCTCACCGGCCAGATCGCGGGCGCATCAAGCGGCACCGGACCGGATGTCTTTATGAACTCGACGTCGCTCGGCGCAATTCTTGCGAAGGCAGGCGCCCTGAAGAACATCTACGAGGACTGGATGGCCATGCCGGAGGAATTCCGGGCCCAGTTCAGTCCCGACCTGATCAAGATGTGCACCCCTCAGCCGGGCGTCATGTATTGTCTTCCTTATACTGGCTACGGCTCGTTTATGTATCGCAACCTCACGCTCCTGGAAGAGGCGGGCATAAATCCAAAGCAGCCGATCAAGGACTGGAGCGACTGGAAGGCCCAGATGGAGAACGTCGCCGCCACGGGGAAAAAGGCCATTCCGGACATGTCGCAGACCTGGCTGTCGCTCGCCAATATCTACTCTGGCACGGCCCAGCCGGAGGAATGGGGCATCGATTTCGATAACAAGAAGACGCGTATCAACCCTGACAAGCTAGCTGAAACCGCGCAGATGCTGCTCGATATCAAGCCTTACACGTCCGGCACATCCGAAGACGACCAGGTTACGAAGGATCTGTTCAGCACCAACCAGCTCGCTTTTGTGGTGAGCGGTCCTTGGGTCAACCCGATTTTTGAGCAGGCCGCCAAGGAAAGGGGTCTGAAATATGACCGCGTTCTGGTGCCCGGCGCCAAGGAAGGTCAGTATGGCGGCGTGAAGGGTTTCGAATTCATCGCGATCGCCCCGAAGGCCAACGCCAAGCTCGCCTGGGAGTTCGCAGCCTATGTCGCGGAAAAGAAGCAGATGATACGCTGGGCATCAGCACTCGGCCGCTTCAACAGCAACGAGGCGGCATTGGCCGATCCTCAGGTCGCGGGCCATCCGCTTCTTGCCATCACCAATGAGGCCTCCAAGCATGCGATCTTCAACCGGCCGCCCTTCTTCGTGAAACCCTATCCGACCGACTACTGGTCGGTGCTCCTGGACGGCGTGGCCGACATCGTCGAGGGCGACGAAACGCCTGAGGACGGCGCCAAACGGATTGTCGGTGAACTCAACGAACTCATCGAGGCCGAATAGCACACTATAAACTGGCCGGCGCGCCCTGACCAGGCGGGCTGGCCCCAATGCGAGCCTTGTTGACGTGATGCAGAAATCATTCTGGAATTATCTGATGCTGGCGCCCTTCATGATCCTGTTCGGCGCCTTCTTCTTCTATCCGATATTGAGCGGCTTCAGCTATAGTTTCTACAACTGGGATGCTGTGCGAGAACCGGTCTTCGTCGGCCTGAAAAACTATGAATCCGTGCTGGGTTCGCGCAATTCCAGGATCGCGGCGGGAAATCTTGCAACCTATGTGGCCATTACCGTGCCGTTGGGCATCACGGTGGCATTCGGCCTTGCACTGCTCGTCGATCATTTCTCGGGCTTCTGGGGCCGGTTTTTCCGCAGCGTCTATTTCGTCCCGGTTGTTATGCCGCTCTTTCTTGCAGCTACGATTTGGCGCTGGCTCTACGCGCCCAATTTTGGAATGCTCAATCTGGTGGCCGGTTGGGTGGGCGCGGGCAATATCCGCTTTCTCAACGATCCCGATGTGATGCTCTACTCCATGATCGCGGTCGATGTCTGGGTGTCGGCGGGGTTCAATATGGTCATTTTGCTCGCCGGCCTGAAGAATATCCCACGTCATTATTACGAGGCTGCACGTCTCGACGGCGCGACCAAATTGCAGGAGATCGTGTTCGTGACATTGCCGATGATCAAGCCGGTAATGATCTTCGTGATCACCTATAGCTTCATCTCGGCACTTCAGGTCTTCGATCTGCCGTGGCTTCTGACCGGCTCCTCCTTCCTCGACTACGGCGGACGCCAGAAGGCGCTTTTGTTCCCCGTGATGGACATGATGGGACGCGGCTTCGGCAGCCTGAGCTTCGGTCTCGCTTCCGCCTACGGATTCATCTTAACCTTCGTGATCGTCGTGATCACTGCCGCGATCTTCGCCTTGCAGAAAAAGGATGCACAGACATGACGCACAGCCTTTCCCGCATCACGCCATGGGCCGCAGCGAAATGGGTGGCAGCCCTGTGCATCGCTATCGTCATGGTATTTCCAATTTGGTGGATGTTCAACGTGGTTTTCGCCGATCCAGGCATCCCCGTATCCCTCAATCCGCGTCTTTATCCCACCTCTCTCAGCGCTGGCATCGAAAACATAAGTCGGGTTCTCAGTGAGACGGGCTATATGCGCGCTTATTATATTTCCGTCGCTTATACCGTGCTGACAATCGCAGGCGTTCTGCTGGTCGGCTCAATGGCTGCGTTCGAATTTGCCCTGTTCGATTTTCCGGGCAAACGCATCTTCTTTGCACTCGTCATGCTCTCCCTGATGGTGCCCACGGCGGCGACCCTGATCCCGACCTATCTTTTCGTGGCGAAGCTCGGCTGGCTCAACACCATGCAGGGCCTGGTCGTACCCGGCCTCGCTTCCGCCTTCGGTCTCTTCATGCTGACCCAGTTCATGAAGAGCATTCCACGGGAAATGCTGGAAGCGGCCCGGCTGGACGGTGCGACGCATTTCCAGCTCTACTGGTTTATAGCGTTGCCGCTTTCGAAAACCGCGCTCGTGACGCTGGCTATCCTTACCTTCATGAAGACGTGGGGTAACTTCATCTGGCCGCTCGTCATCAGCCAGAGGCCGGAAATGTTCACGGTGAGCCAGGTGGTCAGCCTGTTCAACGCGCCCCTTTCCCATACGACAGTTGATGTCGTCATGACCGCCAATCTCTTAGCCGCTATCCCACCGCTCGTCTTTTTCCTGATTTTCCAGCGTCAGATCGTGGAAGGCATCGCATCATCGGGAACCAAGGGCTGAGCCATAGCCCGTCTCGCCGTCTCTTGAATGGAACATATCATGTCGTCGCTACAGATTCTCAACGCCACCAAGAATTACGGGGCCATCGAAGTCCTCAAAGACATCAACCTCGATGTATCGTCCGGTGAATTCGTCGTCTTCGTCGGGCCGTCCGGGTGCGGGAAATCGACATTGCTGCGAACCATTGCTGGTTTGGAGGAAATCACCGGCGGCGAAATCCGGCTCGATGGCAAACGTATCAACGACGTCGATGCTGCAAAGCGTGGCGTGGCCATGGTGTTCCAGTCCTATGCGCTCTATCCACATATGACGGTCGCGGAAAATATGGGCTTCAGCATGCGCCTGACCAAGGCGCCAAAAACGCAGACACAGGAGCGTGTCCGCAACGCGGCACGCATATTGCAGCTCGAAAAGCTTCTGGACCGCAAGCCGGCGCAGCTTTCCGGCGGCCAGAAGCAGCGCGTGGCCATTGGTCGGGCGATCGTGCGTGAGCCGAAAGTGTTTCTGTTCGACGAGCCACTCTCTAATCTTGATGCGGAACTCCGCGTCCAGATGCGGGCAGAGCTGGCCCAACTGCACCGCCGCCTCGGCAATACCATGATCTACGTCACGCATGACCAAGTGGAGGCGATGACGCTTGCCGACAAGATGGTCGTCCTCAATGGTGGCAGGGTTCAGCAGGTCGGTCATCCTCTGGAACTCTACGACGATCCCGACAACATGTTCGTCGCCGGCTTCGTAGGCACGCCGCGGATGAATTTCATAAAGGCGCAAGTGATTGAAACCGATGCCAGCGGCACGACGGCGGAATATCTTGCGGAAAGTGCGGGCGGACGACTGCGACTGCCTATAAAGAATGTTCCCGAAGGCGCGGGGTCGGAAATCTGGCTGGGGATTCGTCCCGATCATGTGAAGCTGTGCGATGCGGCAGATGCCGGAGCGCTTCCGCTTGTCATTGATTTCGTAGAGGAGCTGGGCGATAGCACCTGCTTGTATGGTTCACTACCGAATGCAGCCAAAGTTACGGTGCTCACTCATGGCAAGCGTCACACTGACGCGCAAGGGTCTACGGCCATCGCCTTCGATCCGCAACGCGTCTTCGTCTTTGATCGTGAAGGCGAAAGACTGCGCGCGATGATGTCCATTGGCTGAACGCTGTGTCCAGCACTCGTGGGATGAGCGCGCAGACGGCGGCACTGTAACGTTAACTTTGTGGAGAAGTTATCCCAATTGCATCAGGTTATGTCGCAAATTTTTCATCAGGTTAAAAGCGGCCTGATCTTCAGACGTAATTATGCTGCAAGCTCCGCAAAGACCTCGAATGGCGAGCGGTTGTCATTTGCGAACTGCTTCTTGCGGATCATATGTGCTACTTCGATGCCCGCGATTGTCGCTGAGGCCGAATGAAATGCCTTGAAGCTCAACATGTGTTTGGTAATTCGCTTGATAAACCGGTGATCCTGCTCAAGGATGTTGTTGAGATATTTAACCTGCAGGATTTCAATCATCTTGCTGTGACCGGTGATTTTCAGGATTGTGTTTACAGCTTGTGCTCCGGCCAGATTGGCTCCGCTTTTATCAATGACAATTTTGTCTGGAACACCGTTGGCTGCGATGGCTTTCTTGAAGAAACGCCGTGCAGCACCGAGATTTCGGCGTTCGGCGAGCCTGAAATCAAGCGTTTGTCCGTCACGGTCAACGGCCCGGTACAGATACGTCCATTGTCCTTTGACCTTTAAATAGGTCTCGTCAACACGCCAAGACGCAAGCGTTCGACGTCTACGCTTCTGTGCCTGATCTGCGATCTGTGGCGCGTAACGGACAACCCAACGGTTCAATGTTGCATGGTCAACGTTCACACCACGTTCGGCCATAATTTCCTGCAGGTCACGATAGGAACCGGGATAGCGCACGTAAAAGAAAACGGCGTAAAGGATGACACTTTTAGGAAAATGAGCCCCTTTGAAATCGATTGCCATACCCTGTCACCTCACTCAATTATTCGCTCCGAAGGGACAGTAGCGCAGCAGAAGTGAAAATTTCGCGACAGAACCGCCAGTAGTGATGAACATCAGCAGTGGCCATCAGAAAATTTACCACCACCATGGCAGTTATTTCTTCTGTACCTTCGAAACCGGATTAACTGCTTCGGGCTGCAATTCGGACGTTGGGACTCAAATAGCATGGTTTCTTGACTGGCAATCAGCGCATCGCCCTGTGACAGGGGCAGATGGTTCATATCCTTTCAAGGCGAGGGGCTATATTGTTGTCGGGAAGCGGTCGCCGCCGAAAATCTTGACTGGACGTTCAACCGACCCGTGTGTTGAACAATGTTCAATTGAAGCAGACCACCGAGCGGCTTAGGCCACCATCAATTGGCAATGCGAAACCATTGACATAGCTCGCCGCCTCGCTGGCAAGGAAAGTCATGACCTCGCGCATTTCTCCGGCGTGCCATAGCGTCCGGTCGGAATTTCTCTCTTGTTTTCGGGCGCGCCCCTTTACCTCCTTGGTCGGCGGTACACCGGCTGTACAACCTGGCTCTGACAGCGGACCAGGCGCGCATCACGCAACCACACTACAACATCTGCCCTACGCAGGACGCCCTGTTTGTTGCTCATGCTGGCGATGGCATGAAATTGCGCGAGGGCAGGGCAAGCGAATGGCTGACATGTCACGCCCCGATTGATTGGCGGAAATCAGATGAGGCACTTTTCGACGCTTGTCGTTAACGGTTAATCCGCTGACGGGCTACGCGGCATCACCGACCTTCAGTGACGGTTTCGGTCAATACTTTCGATGTAATAGACAAAGACGGCGCCATTATGTTGTGGCAAAGTTTAAACAACGGGAAATTGGATCAGTTCGCCATGAATCTGATCTGATTGAGGAGGTTTTGGCTATGAGAAATAGTTGATATTTCTGGATAGATCGGGAAGTAGCCAGATATACGTGGATCTTGTTATCTACATAGGTAAGATATTGAATGGTTATAAAAACAATTTGATATTTTGCTTTTTGAATAAATAAAACCTCCTCAGATTTACCGCAGATATCGAAGCTGATCGAGGATAGAGACAAGCTCCTCCGATTGGCGGTTACGATGCTTTGCGAACTGCCGGCATCGTTGGAGCAATAGTCGGGAAATCCCGGGTTCAAACCTGGCGATGCTCGAATCCTCGCCTTGGCTGGTAGTCAAAAGTGGCCGGTGGCATTTCAACAAAACCAGTAGGAGTATAGTCATGTTCAGGAGAAAGCATTCTTATCTATTTCTTTCTACCGCGACGATAGCTTTGCTGGCTACAGTAATGGCCCAGGGCGAAGGCCGTACAGGCGGAGGTTTAGGAGGTTTCGGGGGCTCGCTCGGCGGTGCCGGAACTTCGGCAGGTAGATCTGAAGGTGGTGTCGGTAGGTCTGCTGGTTCATCGCTGGGCGGTGGGTTTGGTGGAAATCTCGGGGGTGCCGGGAGATCTGGCGGTAAATCTGAAGGTGGTGTCGGTAGGTCTGCTGGCTCATCGCTGGGCGGTGGGTTCGGTGGGTCCCTCGGGGGGGGAGGCAGTGCAGGTTCATCTGTTGGCGGCGCAGGGAAATCCGGTGGAGCTGCAGCCGGAGGTGCAGGTAATGGCGGAGGTAAATCGGCGGGTGGTGCGGGGAAATCCGGTGGAGCGGCAGCCGGAGGTGCAAGTAATGGCGGGGGTAAATCGGGGAGATCAGGCGGCAAATCTGAAGGTGGTGTCGGCAGATCGGCCGGCTCATCGTTGGGTGGTGGCTTCGGTGGATCCCTTGGCGGTGCGGGCAGATCTGGTGGTAAATCGACGGGTGGAGCAGGCAAGTCGGCGGGGAAATCTACAGGTGGCGTGGGTCGCTCCGTCGGTTCGGCGATTGGTGGCGTTGGTAAGTCAGCCGGGAAATCGGCTGGTGGAGCAGGCAAGTCGGCCGGGAAATCTGCAGGTGGCGTGGGTCGCTCCGTCGGTTCGGCAATTGGCGGCGTTGGTAAGTCAGCCGGGAAATCGGCTGGTGGAACAGGCAAGTCGACGGGCAAATCTGTAGGTGGTGTGGGTCGCTCCGTCGGTTCGGCGATTGGTGGCGTTGGTAAATCAGCTGGTAAATCAGCTGGGAAATCGGCTGGTGGAGCAGGCAAGTCGGCCGGGAAATCTGCAGGTGGCGTGGGTCGCTCCGTCGGTTCGGCAATTGGCGGTGTTGTCGGCGGCCTTGACGGTGCACTCGGTGGTGCACTGGGCGGCGGCGCAGGTGGCATCGGAGGTATCGGCGGCTCACTTGGCGGTGCTGTCGGTGGTGTTGCTGGCGGTCTTGACGGTGCGCTCGGTGGTGCACTGGGCGGCGGCGCAGGTGGCGTCGGAGGTATCGGCGGCTCGCTTGGCGGTGCAGTCGGTGGTGTTGTTGGCGGCCTTGATGGTGCGCTCGGTGGTGCACTGGGCGGCGGCGCAGGTGGCGTCGGAGGTATCGGCGGCTCACTTGGCGGTGCTGTCGGTGGTGTTGTTGGCGGCCTTGACGGTGCACTCGGTGGCGCACTGGGCGGCGGCGCAGGTGGCATCGGAGGTATCGGCGGCTCGCTTGGCGGCACGATCGGTGGCGTTGTCGGATCGTTGGATGGCGTTCTGGGCGGCACCGGAGAAGACGGTGGCCTGGGCGGTTCGCTCGGCGGCACGATCGGTGGCGTTGTCGGTGGTTTGGACGGCGTTCTGGGCGGTACCGGTGAAGACGGCGGCCTGGGTGGTTCGCTTGGCGGCACGATTGGCGGCGTTGTCGGATCGCTGGATGGCGTTCTGGGTGGTGCCGGTGAAGAT